>CALHUZ010000151.1 GCA_938039305.1 uncultured Saprospiraceae bacterium | reverse complement strand
TGCACCACAAGTACCATCTATCTGGATCACTATATCCTGACAAACAGGAGTAGGAGGAGTTGTATCCTCTATAGTAAATGTTCCAGTAGTAGGTGTCTCATTTCCACAATCATCTTTAGCAGTAAATACAACTGTAACTGTGCCTGTCTCTCCACATAAAGCTTCAAGACCGTCAAAGTCGTTAGACCAAGTGACATCGCTACAATCATCACTTGCTTCAGCATTACCATTAGCTGCTATCCATGCTTCAAGTGCTGCAGTGTTTCCACTTCCATCACACTCGACTCTTGCATCTTCGTCAGCAGACTTAGTAATAACTGGTGCTTGAGTATCACTGATTGTAAATGTTGCTTCTTGAGTTTCCTCATTTCCACACTCATCCTTAATAGTATAAAGAACTGTAATTACACCTGTTTCGCCACACTCATCTGAAGGGCTAAAGCTATAATTACTTGAAACTTCAACAGAACCGCAATCGTCTGAAGAACATTCATTTAATGCTAACATGTTAGCAGCATTCCATGCATCTGCAGCTTCTTGATTAGCAGCTACACCAACACATTCATGAACATCACTTGCTGCTTCGCAAGTTAGTGACGGTGCAGTTGTATCCTCTATAGTAAAGGTTGCTGATCTCTCAGCTATGTTTCCACATTCATCTTCGAGATAGAAAGTCACTTCAAGAGTTCCTGTCTCTCCACATAAATTATTTAGATTATCATAATTGAAATTACTTGAAACTGTAACAGAGCTACAGTTATCAACTGCGCAATTTTCTAATTCGCTTATAATATCACCGTTCCACTTTTCTGCCTCTTGCTTATTCACAACATTGCCTTCACATTCGAAAGTCAAGTTATAAGGTGCGCAACCAGGAGTGAAAGCTGGAGCTTCATCATCTAAAATTGTAATAACTTGAGACTTTGATATTGTATTATCGCAATCATCAGTGACAGTCCAAGTTCTTGTTATGGTATAGTCACAAGGCTCTGTTCCAGATACTACCTCAGTACGGTCAGTAGAAAATGAACAATTGTCATTTGCAACTACATCTGTAGGTATTGAAGGCACATCATCAGCACAAGCTACGGTTACATCTCCTGGAACATTTGTTAATGTTGGATTAGTATTATCGTCAATTGTGATTGTCTGAGTACATGTATACTCTACTACCTCATTAGAAGTTGAAGATCCACAACATCCGTGAACCGCAAACTCATCTATCTCCCATACATTTTGATCATCTACATCTCTATCTTCCGAAGGAGCATATCCTAATAATTGGAAAGTAAAAGTTGTCTGACCTGAATATGAGAATCCAGCAATTGAGCTAAAATCAAAACATTCTTGGCTCCAATGCTCAGTAGTATGTATATCTACTTGCTTGAATACCTCTGAACCATTTTTCAATACTCTTATACCATAAAGAGAAGGTGGGAAGTTATGCCCAAAATTCTCATTGTTTGTTATTGCCCTTTCATAAAAACAAAAACTTGAAAGTGTTCCTGAATCATTAGACCCAAACTTAACTTGGAAAGAAGTCACATCACTATCAGATCCAGAGAAACTATTAGAGTCTTGACCTCCTAAACATGCTGCACTCTTAGCTGAACCAAAAGCACCTTTAACACAAGAACTCTTTCCTCCTTTAACCACGTTGGTTACCTGAAATCCAGAAGAACAACCATGACCATTTGTACTTGAAGCAGGAACTCCTGATCCACCTAAAGGGTCACCTCCAAAATCTCCGCATAAGCTACCAGAACTCGGTCCTGCGAAATTAAAGTGAGCCAACTCTTGAGAAATACAAGGGTTCGTATTTGTTCTAAAGGTTGTAGCAGTCCAAGTTCTTTTTACTTGTTGAGGACATGTCTCTTTTATGAGCTCATCCACATATTCTAATGCAACATCTGCATCACAATTAAACGAAGCTGAACCTGTAACATTAAGATCAGTGATGTCTTGATCACATTCTATTGTCACATCAGGAGGACAAACGATGTCTCCTTGTGAACACGATACAATTTGGAAAGTGAGTGAAATCTCATCACAAACCTCTCCTGCACAATTATCTTGGTTATAAAGTTTCGCGTTGACATTATATGTGCCAGCACCTACATCCCAAGTATTTCCTCCACTTACTCCATCAGGATAAGTATATAACTCTACATTCTCACAAACCTCATCACCATTTACTGTTATTCTGACAGACTTGTCGCTACCTGCTATTTCCGTTACTAAGTAAAACTTAGCTGGTAAGTCTATCGCATTAATGGTTGCACCATTAGTAATCATAGGCAATCCTACTGCCGGAGCATCAGTTGCGTCATCATAGATTTTAATACCTGTGATATCACCTTCACACGCAGGAGCACAAGTGCCACCTGAGAATGAAAAATCAGCGCAATCTGTATTGATAGCTCCACTTAGTTTAAACCATGCTCTGATTCTATATTCATCAGCAGCGGCTCCAGACCCTGCACCATATCCAACTTGAACTCCCTTAGAGTAATCAGATGGCTTGTGGTCCATATACGCCACTTGGCCTTGGTTACAAGAACCAACGCCAGTCCAAAAACTTTTAGAATCATCTAGTATATAGTATGTCCAAGTCTCATGAAGGTTATGAGGATCCTCGATAAACATCCCGCCACCAGCAGACCAAGCTGCCCAATCTTTAGGATCTTTTAGATACATACATATCTCCCACTCTTCACATGGATTATCATTATTTTTTATTGTTGTTGTCACTTTTGCAGATCCTGAAGAACAATATTCTATCTGTGCTCCACTTGATGCACTGTATGAAGTATTTCCCAAACTCCAATCACAATTGTTAGTTGCCCAACCGAACCATGCAGTTTCAAAAGAACAGTTATCAACAACTGAACAATTGGCACATTCAGGTGCCGGTGTATCTACACACTCTACATTTGCAACTATTGCTCCTGAGATCACATAAGATTGACCACAGTTCAATGGAGAACTTTGGTCTGTATGTGCTTGCGTGTTAATATTCAAATCAACTTGAGTACAACTCGCAGAAACATTCTGAATTGTAAACTTAGCTATATGAAGATATGGACCAATATTTCCAGCATCGATGTAGTATTCTTTAGTTACACCACATGCACTAGCTGTAATTAGCATATGTCTTCCATCATCAGTTATCTCTGAAATCGGCAATGTCATCTCAATATCCCTGGGACTATCATCCGAGTAAATAGGAATATTAAAATTGCGATCATCGCAATATCCAGATACAGCTGTATATACACCTGACGATGCATATCCAGCGACGTTTCTATGCGCATAGACAACTACAGATTGTAATCCTTGATTGTTAGCACATACACCGTCAATAGCGGTATGCGTAATTGTGCTATAAGGATTCCATAGTTGCTTTCGATAGACCCATACATTCGAGCTACCGCCTGTAAGCGTCACTTGATTAGCTGTATAAGATTTACCGCTCGCTTTGAACTGTACTGAAGAACCAGGATAGGTTCCTGATTTGTACACTATCTCTACTACCTCTTGAGTAATATTGGAAGTGTTAGGAATATCTACAGTAATTGTAGCGGAAGAACCGTCACAAGAATTACCATAAATATCAACTGTCATTCCTTCCTCACAAGAGTACTTGTAGTCAGATTGTGCTGTAACACTAACTGACCCAATCATTGAAAAGAAACATAGTGCGTACACTAGGCCTCTTACAAAGGTTGGATAAATTGATAAATTGGAAAAGTTGTCCATTTCGTAATGTTTAGGATAATAATGTTCTGAATAAATTCAAGTATTCATCGTTTGAATATGGCTTAAGCATAAGCTTAGGCGAATAACTCTTTGTAGAGAAGTGCAGTGGTGAAATTGAAACTTGACTTATGAGTTGCACCAATGAAGTCACTGACTGTGAATGAGTCACAGTCTTAGAATTTGTATTATAGTACATTGGTAAAATTGTCAACAAATAAATAAGTTTTTATTAGATGCTAACAACTGGTTTTTTTTGGGGTCGTGACACCTTGGGGAAGACATCACGATAATAAGACAGTAGAAATAGCGAAAGCCACCACTTATTTTTTTAAATAATGTCACTTATATTACAATTGATGAAAATGTTACTCTTTTAGGGTATCGATAATATTAGAAAACTTCCAATATTATAATTTTGAATATCTATGAAAAAGACGAAATATGGCCCGAAAAGGCACTTATATGACTCTATAAATATGAAAGGAAAAAAAGCAACTTAGACTACTTTATAATATATACAGGCCCACCTATATTGGCATTGGTTAATTTATAACTTAACGAACTTCTTACTGAATCTTACGGATTCATCGTAGACGTGGATAAAATAAACCCCTCTTGAAAGATCACTTATATCTATAATATCAGATCGATCTTGAGACTTATCAGAAGACATCTTAATGTGCCCAACTTGATCATATACAACCCAGTCATACGAATTAGATAACACCTCAGAATGGAGACCTATGAAGCTGCGAGCGGGATTAGGATATATGCTAAAACTTTGATCGATTACAATATCGTCAGAAGCTGTTGTTGTAAGATTAGCGCAACCTCCCACATAACCAGATATTACTTTTTCTAAATTAGTATTTACCACTTCATGCGCGCCAGTCAAGCAGATGTCGGAATCAAAAGATTGGGTAAAATAAACTCTAAATAATGGCTTAGCAATATCAGTTTTTGGAAACTGAGAAGTGTGATCATCTGTGTAAAACGAAACATGGTCATCACTTGACATAGAAGTAATTGTAGATATATCGATAGATACAACAGAATCAATTACGACATTAGATAGGTGAAATTCACCTGCCATAAAAGGAACATTTGACATATAGTCAACTTGAATAAAATCAACAGACTCGTTTTCTTCTGAGATAGTTAGAAACACAGAATCCTGAGTATTTTCAACTGATCTTGGAAAATCACAATGTGTATTAAGCAACTCTGATCCGTCACCCGAATTGTTCTGAATGCAGTCAGAAGCTAGTAAGTAGTCATAAATGGAGATCGTACCGTTATCATCAAGATCATAACAAGACTCGGCTTCTAACAAACCATCTTTCATCTTCATTCTATAAACTTCCAAATCTTTATCATCTAGACTACCGTCTACGTTAATGTCACCAAAAAGAGCATCTCCTCCGCATGCACCATTACAATCTGATGTAGTATTACCATAGACCTCACCTGTACAATCTGTGTAAGAAGGACAATCTTCTACGACTACCACATCGAGCTTTCCATTAGTTCTCTTTATATCGAGACAGACTTGAGCCCAATTGTTATTATAATTTAGTTCTTTGCGACCAAACAAGTCAGAGGCTTGATTGTGATTAACTCTAACCACAAGTGTATAGAATCCACTTTCTACATCTGTTAAGTCTACCCATTGGCAAAGTAACTCACTGTTATATACATCATAACATCCAGCAGATATACCCATGTAGTCACAAGAGTACTTGTATAAAGCTTCATCTTCGCATCTATAATCAAGAGCACAGAATCCGTTCTTAAAGCCTATCGGTTGAGGATTTCCTTCTTGGTCAAATAGTAAGTATTCAGCATATCCCAGATAGTGCCAATGTCTATGACAATTATCTCGAGAAAACAATTCTGAATCTTCATCTGGCGTACCGACGATATAATCAGCATCACCGATATTCTCCAGTTGTGTCGTGAATTTTAAAATCTGGCGCATTCCATAATCTCCCAAACATCCTTCGTCTATGAGACATTCATTTGTATTCACAAGACTATCTAATTCCAAAGATTCTCTTAGTACGGTTTGATTAATAATCAAATCAGGATGGCAATCACCATAAGTACAGTTATCTGTAGGGAGATTTGCTAAGGGGTCAAAGTTGCATGATTCAGGATCCATACATCCTTCTTTAAGTCCAAGGTTAACAAACGAAATTTGTGCAGTATCACATGATCCTTCAACTTCAACTCTTATATAATAATCCTCATTGATAAAAATCCTAAACTGGTTAACTCCAGCATTTTTTCCATCTAAATCATCATTGTATAAAATGGCACCAGTCTGGTCTGTAGGATGTACATTAAGACAGTCATCATAAATCCAAATCTTTGTATCACAATCTGATATTGTTCTGATATCATAAAACCTAGTTTCATAAACATCTAACTTGAACCAATAAGTAGTCTTACCTACTAAATCCAACGTTCCCTCAAAAACTCTCTCCGCCTGTTGGCAAATGTCTCTAGGTTCACAATTTATGTCATAATGGTAATATGCTCCAAAGTGCTTCGCAGTATAGACTAATTCGTCATCGACAATCAACTCTACCTTACCGTCACTGGATATACCATCTTCGCCTGTATCTTTAATCTCAAACAGCAAACAAGACAAGTCGTCTTCTGCAAACCTTATAGTATCAGAATAAAGTTGGTTGGGATTTAAGTCTGCTCCATTTATCTGATAAATCGTTTCGAAAGTGTTACCCTTAGACAATAGAATACTTGTCTCTTCTGGGTATTGGTCAGTATAGTAATTGATAATGATATCAGCACCCACAACACTATTGGCATTCAATAGCCAAAAGCAACTCATCAATAAAAGAAGCATTCGTTGGGTCATAGTATTGGGGCTCATAAATCGATATTAAAAGATCTTCATATTAGAGACAATTAAAATATGTAGAACCACTATAAAACCAAGTCGAAATGTTCTTTCACTTACTCCTCGAGAATAAGGTTGTTAGATTTTGATTCAGAAGATGAAAACGTCTCGGACCATACTGAAATCACCATTCAGAACAGTGATACATTATTCTCTTTCGAAGGACACTACATCTTATTAGAAAAGTCTATTGTGACATAACAGAATAAAGCGTGGACAAAATGAGAAAGATACATGCTGCATTCACGATAACTTCGAGATGAAGATTATCATGCAGTGAGTATCTGCTTTCGCTCAACTTCTTTATCTCATAAGAGATACCTGTGTGCACATCTGAATTGGGGTTCATATATATAAGACAACTGTAAAGTGTTCTTCCACTACTCTCGGCAATGGCAAACCAATATTAATTCTGTCGTGATTATCTTGATCAATCAGGTCTTCTTCGAACAAATTCGCTTGCACTAAAGAAATCCATGTTGACGAACTCATGTGCCCGCTTTAAGGCATGACTCCCTTGTGGTCGTTGGATATAATCATCCACACCTATAACGAAGACATCCTTGATCTGAGGCTTTATATCAGAGGATGAGATTGTGATTACTGGGAATGCGTTCTTACTATTCTGTCGAACGAAGGACACGATATCCAATTTGCGTTTTTCAGCCATATCCTCATCTAAGAGTATAATGTCTGGATTAAGAGCGTCATATGAGCTTTTGAGCTTTTGGTTATCCACGATGGTAAAAACCTCCATACCAGAATTGGCTAATATGCTTTTGTTAGTTTCTAATAGAGGATGTAGATGGTTTGTTGCAGCAAGAATTTTCATTTTTTGGTTTGTTTGGGTTAATCATGTATATAAAAGACAACCATTAAACAAACCACCCCCCA
This sequence comes from uncultured Saprospiraceae bacterium, assembly GCA_938039305.1. GTDB lineage: Bacteria > Bacteroidota > Bacteroidia > Chitinophagales > Saprospiraceae > JAJRXG01. The sequence goes on along the minus strand of CALHUZ010000151.1, from coordinate 3,546 downwards.
ATATGTCGTGTGTTAAATATTTTTAAATTGTTAAAATGACACAAGTCCGTCATTTTTAAAGAAAATATTCAACCATTATAGCACAATAATTCAAGGTTATAACAATGAATAAAAGGAATTGCTGAATTTATATTATAATAAAATCAACTACATGCACTTCTTGAAATGAATAGCAATATCATTTCTTCCTGTAATACATTACATGTGGGTTAGTTGTTGCGGTCCGACACCCTATGGAAGGACAAACATCGAAGCTTGATATCCATATGGCATGATCATCACTTAATCCATCGTCATTTGGGCCATTAGAATAAGTAATAGTAAAAGAGGTAATCTCCGTAAGTGTTGAAATGGAGGCATGCCCTTGGACATCATTTGGAGAAAGGTTACCATCTATACCTAATGTGTAGTTTGATAAAATAACAACATTAGAAGTGTTATTATTGGATACTGTAGATCCTCCACCATGGACTACATTGATATCCACTGGAGCACCCATGTTAGATGCAGTTACTTGGATCTCATCTTGCCAAGTCCCAAAATCATTGTTTAAGGTTGCGTCAAAATCTACATCACCGATGATCAACTCACAAATCTTAGTGGGGTTGTCAAACTCGAAAGTCATAGATGTTTCTTCAGAGCTATTGTTAGAAGTAATTCCGAAGGTAAGTACGTCACAACCGTATGAAAACTGACCATCAGTAGTTCCAGGATCACCATCACAATCTACTCCTGCATTGGGATCATCACAAGTCGCGGTATAGAAGTGATTACCTGCTGTACCACAATTAGAAAAATCTATAATTTGTCCGTCGTTGTTTGTCATGGTTATATCCACATCAACATCTCCTTGAGCTCCAGTAAGTGTATAGTTATTTTGTAAAGAAGTTTCCCCATTTGTGATCATCCACTGCTGACCTGCCCCCCCATCCCACCAATTGAATCTATAAGTCTCAGGACATCCTGTATCACAAGTAGATGTACAAGTAGGATCCGTTAGGACAATGGGATTTGAAGGATAAGTTACGAAACAACCTGACACGCTATCTTGAACGACTAAATCATATGATCCAGAGATCAGGTTATAAAAACTATCAATTGGGTAAAAACTAAAACCACCATCAATGCTGTATTCTAAGTTCGTTCCTGTCGCATATATTTTAACAAAACCATTACTCAGTATCGGGCAATTATATGGGCTAGCAATATTTATACTATCAATAGTAGGGAGACATATAGGATCAAAACAATCTATGAGCCCATCAGCATTATTATCAATATTATCATAGCAGTTTTCAACAATCACATTGATCAATACGAAAGCTGTATCACACTTTGCTGTCACATCACAGATGCGATATTCAAATGAATCTAAGCCTACATATAAGTTATCTGGTGTATAAATCAGTGTTCCATCTGTAGTATTAGTTGATAATGTTCCATTCGAAGGAATCAACAAGCCAGACACATCAATAGTCGAAATATCCAAGTTCAAATCTAAGTCATAATCATTATCTAAGACTAACAAGATATTGTTCGTGCTATTGAAGGCAACCGTATCAATATCATCGACAGCACATGGATGAGCATCAATTGTAATATCCGTAGTTCCTCTTACACATTCTGCTAAAGGTGCGGTACTTAAGGTGTATGTCCCGGGAAGTGTTGCTATAGCTGTATCTCCTATGAAAATTTGGGTGCCGTTTTCGAATAGCCCGTTAATTGTCGTCCACTCATAATATGCTCCAATGACAGGATTAGTGGGCACTAAGATAGCGGCACTATCACATGAATATAGATCTGCAATCTGACTCGATGAAGAATCAATCAAAGAGTTAGCCGAAAACTCAACAGGATTTGTAAAGTCACCTAAAGCAGAAGTAAATGACTGAGATGATCTAGACTTTGCCATCACTTTTGCAAATGGTGACAAACAAGGATTGACCCCTGGAAGGCTTAAAAAATTATTAAGCCCTATAGCCGATAAATTCACTGCAACTTCTGCAAAATAATTAGCTGGATATGTTGTCGAAAATTGTGCTCCAGCAATGTGGGTACCCCAAGGTGGGGCGAGTGTTTCAGCGCCATTAGTTACTGCAAAAAAATCAGTAGAAGCTACGACAATAGAAGCATATCCGTATATAGAGTTATTCTTGGCTCCATCAAATTCGCTCCCCCAAGTAAACTGAGCGGGTGTCACGTTATTAAAATTCCACCGACTGGTCCATATCCTAACTTCGAAGTTTGTAATTCCTCCTCCGCTCACGGCAAATCCAACAGTTAAATCACCTGTCTGAATGATTTCACCGCCTGCGTCAAAATCCCAACTGTTATGACCTTCATCGGGGCCTGCATTGATAAATTCTGTACCAGTAAAAGTAAGATCAGAGAAATACATCTCAAAGTCAAAGTAATGATCTCCATTAGTCTCTAATGTCGTCACCCCCATCATCATCCAAAGATTATCAGCTATTGTAGCTCCATCTCTACGCATATGGATATATCCATCAACTATATCATTTGCTCCACTAACATTACCTGATCCACTAGGTGTCCAATCTTCTGGATTTTGTCCATTCTTAGCACCTGTAAATGTTGTTCCATCTCCGTTACTACCAGAGAGTTTAATCTGATCTCTTATAAACTTAGCATCATATAGTATATACCCGTTTGGACGTGAATACTTGGCGACATCCATGTCGACGTCGAATGATATGTTTTGATTGTTCGATAGTTGATTATAATAAGTGGTTGCATTGGACTCGTCCAATACTCCATCACCTGATAGGCCTTGAAACCAATCATCTGTATCACTAACTGGCCCACCAGAGTAACAACTTGAGTCGATACCAAAGTTAGCCGCAACACCTCCAACTTGTGCAAATAAAAAATCCTGAGATACGACTAGTATCACTAGAAAAAGTAAAAGAAGCTTCAATGCACGGAGCATGATCTTTTGAGGGACTCATTTTAAAAAAATGATGCAGGGACCTCATATATAAGACAATTAAGTATTGCATAAACCCTACCTAAAATCTAATAAATATGGATAAAGAGGAAACTATCTGATGATTTCAAATAAAGCTTAAGGGAATACCATTACACAAACACGTCCTTTAAACATCAGTTACGCTAAAACATGAAATGCGCGATTACAATGAAATTGAATATTCATTGATTTATGAACTGATTCCAATGTAAAGAGTCAAATAGGTAATTCAGTGATACCTGAATGGACACTATTGCTGTGGGATTAGTCACGTCCAAAATACATGACATGAGGGTTCATGGTCGCGGTGCCACAATCAAGAATTAGCTCCGTGACTCCACTAAATTCTGAAGTGCTTCCACTGGCGTCTCTTGCTGTAGAGCTGAGAGACATGCCGTCTGTTAGTCCAAGACCAGTCACATCAACCAAGAAACTAAACTGAGACTGTGTCCTTGTGGTTATAACACCCGTCCCATCATTATTATAATCTCCAATATTAGTATTAGTATCTAAGGCACTTCCTTCAGTTACCTCAAAGAGATACAATCTACCTTCTC
>CALHUZ010000150.1 GCA_938039305.1 uncultured Saprospiraceae bacterium | reverse complement strand
CACAAGTATGATCGATGCAAGAATAGCATAAGGTAGATAGTAAAAAAGAGGAGTCAAGAACAGTAAAGTCAATCCAATCAACAAAGAAGTCAAGACAGCGGACAACTGCGTTTTTGCGCCGCTTTCACTATTGACTGCAGTCCGGGTGAAACTTCCTGACGTCGGTATAGATTGGAAAAAGGCCCCTGCTATTTTAGAAATGCCAAGTGCGAAAAATTCCTTGTTAGCATTGATTTTATAATTTCTATGTTTCCCTTGGTAGACCTTTGCAATGCCAATAGATTCCACTATGCCAATCAATGTAACAGTTAGAACTGTAGGCATGACGAGCTTGATATTTACGAAAGTGATATCTGGCATCACAAAACTCGGGAGCCCGGTTGGGACAGTGCCTACAATATCAATACCTTGCAGATTGAGTTGCATGAAGCCTACAACAGCTATGCTGATGATCACAACTAGAAGTGCACCGGGTATCTTTTTATTGACCTTTTTTAGGATAAGAATAATTGCAAATCCTAAAGCGCTTAACAATAAAGTAGGAAGATGTGCATCGTCTATGTGATGCACTGTGTGCATGATCGTATCGCCGCAAAATGAAGACCTTGGGATCTCGATACCAAGTATATATTTGAGCTGACTGACTGATATGATGATCGCTGCAGCAGAAGTGAACCCTGCGATAACTGGATGCGATAGAAAGTTGACTAAGAAGCCAAGTCGAATAAAGCTGGCAAGGATCTGAAACAGGCCAATCATCAACCCAGAGAGAATGACATATCCGATATAAGCTTCACTCATAGGTTCTGCTATCTGACTGATACCTGCTAAGACGAGTAGGGCAGATATAGCCACCGGACCTATAGAGAGATGTCGAGATGTACCAAACAGTACAAAAAGCAGCGGTGGTATGACGCTCGAGTACAAACCATAAATAGGCGGTACTCCAGCTAATAAGGCATAGGCCATACCTTGCGGTACAAGCATCACCCAGACTGTTAATCCTGCTATCACATCTCCTGAGAGATACTTCTTTGGATACTTGAGCATCCACGATAAGCCAGGTATATATTGCTCCCAATTCATATAAGCGTACAAATATCTCTTTTATAATGAGGTATTGCATATCCTGACCATACATTCTAATATCGGAGATTGATTGAGAAAGGGGAGCTGGTTACAAATATCCTGTCTATCGTTTGTCTATGAGAAAGGTGCAAACGTAAAAGAACCTGTATTATCTTTGCACTATTGTAAATAAAACTAAAAAAAACATGATCAGATTAGCGCTTTCATTTTTTGTCCTTTTGTCCTTTGCTTCCTGCAGCACACTCAATGATGTTGTGAAAGCGAAAGATGATGGAAAAGGAACTACAGTAACGTATGATTTAGACTTTGAGAATGCATGGGCATTAGCCAAGAAGTCATTCAGATGGGGTGGCGCAGATGCCATAGAAGAATATGAGTCCGATGGCTATATGCTAACGAGCAAAGGAATGAACCTCGTCTCTTCTGGCTCAGTGATGGGTGCTTGGATAGAAAAGACTTCAGATGGGAAAATGAAGGTGACTGTCATTTCTAAAAGGCGAATCTCAACTCAGATTGCGACAGGTATGACAGAAGATAAGTTTCACAAGTATTTTAAAGCAGGCGTCGACATTCTAAAGAGCGGAGGGAAGCTTCCAGCTTCAGCTCCATCTTTATAATCTCTCAGTATATTGCTAAGAATATAAAGATGTAAACGAAAGAGTTCTTAATGGCATCGCCGTTAAGAACTCTTTTTTGGTGCATCCACATTAGGAGTTCTACCTTACTCTCACCTTTGTAACTCCTGAATTTCCTCTCGAATAATATCATTGATGTTAAACTGCGCATTGATGAAAGTTGTGATAGCTGCTCCTCGTTCTCGTGCATATTGATTCGTTATAGAATCTACAACTATAGTCTTTTCAAAATATCGTCCCGTCTCGGCTACTTCCCCTTCTTTTTCATTAGCATTGATCACTCTTAACAGATGTATGTAAGGTTGCCCTAAGTCAAACCAATTGATATAGTCCGCATTGAATGAAACAGCTCTGACTCCTTTCTTTGAATAATAATTTATCGCTCCTGCTTGGCCATAATTATCACAAAGCACTAGCGTCTGTTTGGGGTTTGGCATATTAGAATATGCATCATCCACTTTTTTTGCCAGCTCTTTCCACCCAAGCATATCGGCATAGTCTTGCGGTATCTCACGATCTATGCCATCTTCCCATCGGAGCATGCCGAGCTCTTTGTATCGCTCTGAGTGCTCTATGATGTAAGCTGGATTCTTGTTAGGGTAAGCAACATTATAACTTGAAATAAAAAACAACAAAGGGAAGACGAGTAGTATAGCTTTTAAGTAGACCTTCCAACCTTTGTCTAAAACACGAGATAGGAAAACCGAACCAAAAGCAATGTAGACAGGATACAACCCTATGGCATAGTAATCTTTAGCCCTTAGTAATAAGAATATGATGAGTGTAAAGAAGAAGGCCCAAAAGAAGGTTTTGAATTTTTCAAATGGCTTGTAAAATAATAAGGCATATAAGCCTGCAAAAATCACAAATAGAGAACCTGCAAAAAATAACAATTGAGACTTTAGAAAATCAAGTCGGTTCACATTGACCAGTTGTGTCTCTGCTAATTCATTGAGATGTCTTACTACAGGAAAGTCATTGTTATACTGCCATAATAAATTTGGCATGATGATGACGAGTCCTAAGAGTAGGGCAATGTATAATTTCTTCTCTGCAAATATCTTACGTTGACGAGTTAGTATGATGGCTGGCAAAATGCCAATAACTGCAAATCCAATATTGTATTTGTTTAGAAATCCGATAGCAACAACTAAAGCCGCTACAAAGAGCCATTTAGTGTTTTCGGTATTGAAGTATTTGATGATGACATAATAAAGAGTCGTCCATGCCAAGATGTCAAAAGAATTAGGTTGATACAAAGTGTTAAGTCTCAAGAGGGCAGAGAGTAGTACACAAAGGGCTCCAAGGATGAGGGCGAATAAATTGCCATTTAACTCCTTTATGGTTTTCCAAACCATAAGAATTGTCAATGCACCGAATAACGCTGGAAAAAACTTGACCCAAAAAACTGAGTTGCCTAAAAGGAAAATGATCTTGGATATCCAAGCCGTTAGAGGTGGAACAGACTGATAGCCCCACGCCAAGTGTTGTCCTATATCAATGTGTAGGTATTCATCCCGATGCAATTCATATTCTGGATTTAATAGGATGAATTGAAGCACAAACTTTAGAATGATAAAGCCACATAAGATGATTGCCTCTTTTTTCATGGATTTGCAGATTGATTCTTTTGCGAGCTTCACACAGCTACATTGTAAGAATGAAATTATCAGATTTAATCAGTAATTTTTTAGACCAACCTGTCAAGTTATCATATGAGCATTTATTCAAACTCATCTATTGAAACAGTTCTACTTCTATCATTTGCTGTTTTAACAGCTGCTAACATTTCATCTAATAATGATCGATCGAGGACTTCACCTTTTAAAATGACGGTATTGATTGCTTTCGTATGAGCGATGTCTTCTAATGGATTCTTTTCTAATAAAACAAGGTTGGCTTCCTGACCCGTTGCAATCTTACCTCCATTACTTTTGAGCCAATTCGCAGGAGTACTGGTGGCAGCACGCAGCGCTTCCGCAGCAGATAAACCTGCACGATTAAGACTTCCTAATTCATCATGTAATGAAAAACCTGGAACGGTAGGAGGCAGATTTGCATCAGTGCCAGCCATGATTTTTACGCCCTTCTTACTTAAGTTATTTGCGATAAGCGCACATGCCTTTCCGTAGGTTGTCCAAAATGATTTGAGTCCCTCAAGTTCTTCAGGTGATAATGCTTCATTCAGTTTGTATCTATTCACTTTTGGCAACCAGCCTAATCCGCCAGGGATGTATTTTGACCATTCGCTAATGCCTGGATTCTGATATGCAAGCTCCACTTCACGAAGTACTTTGTCGAGGTCAAATTTTTGCTTGACAAAGCTCTCCGTCAGCCATAATGTCGAAGTGACAGTGATGTTATTCTTGATTAAGTTTTGGGCGAGGTCATCAATTCTTTCATTTATGAAATCCAGAAACTCTGCCTCGCGACCACCAAAGTTGCCGTAGTCGTCAAACTCCCTTGCCAATGCATTCATCACTTCTTCAAAATGAGCAATGCCTGATTGTCCGTTCTCATAGATGTCATCATATGAGACTGCCCAAGGGATGTGCCCCAAGATGGTCATATTCAGCTCTTTAGCTGTCTCTGCGATAGCGAGATAACTTTCTCTATTCAGTTGGCTATAGATCTTTACTCCTTGATATCCATCCGCATGAAGTTGCTTGATTGTTTTTTCTGCAGAAGCGGCATCAGGGACATTGATAAATCCTTGGGACTGCTCCATAAACATGCCTTCCATCTTTGAGAAACTTCCTAATCTTGGAGTAGCCACGAACATCTTCGGGCCGATCCGACCTTGGTCTATCTGCTGCTTCCACTTCAGGTGATCTGGTTCACCGATCAACTCTCTGATCTCGGTGACACCATTGGCCACATAAAGTAGCAAGTCATTAGGAGATTGGAATAAATGTACATGGGCATCGATCAAACCCGGGATAAGGTATTTGCCTGAGCCGTCTATGATTTTATAATTGTTGGCGATTACTGTTGTCGTATCTATTGATTGGATCAA
>CALHUZ010000149.1 GCA_938039305.1 uncultured Saprospiraceae bacterium | reverse complement strand
GTATCTGTTCCATCTTTTTCTATGTGATCGGTGTTTCTGAAGTGCAGGGATTTGAAATATGGAAGGCAGTGGTGAATCTGATTCTGGCGATGCTGGTGATTATTGTACCTGTTGTTTTATTGGTTTTGATTATTACTTAGGGAGGTGAACACTGTTGACCCATAATGTACTCTCTATTGGCCTGACCACTGCGTGGTCAATTTATGTTAGCCAAAGGTTTTAACCTTCGGGAAATGATCAACACGAAGTGATTGTTTGGTATGTGTTTTTGACCAAAAACCATGACAAACAAAAATGATAAAATTGAAATCTAATAAATTGAATATTGGGTCGAAGGAACAGACTACTCAAATCATAGCATGAATAACTAACAATGAACTTATCACTGACTAAACTTATCGTCATTGTCTTCATGATTATTCTGCTTTCATGTCGTGATGATTCTTTAAATCAAGTTGAGCCATTTGTGCCATGTGATAAGCATGCCGATGATATTGTAGTGAAGTACTTTGATAATGTTTTAGATCAAGAAGAATTACAGCAATTTATAAATGGTAGATGGAGGCTTCATCGCTTTGAAGGATTGCGCAATGATTCTGTTCTTGTTGCACTGTCTTCAGTAGAATTAGAACTCCGATTTATGGGCAATACTCTTGAGGTGTATGAACCCTATGATACGCTTTTAGGATCTTCTGAATATATATTTGATGGTTATAACTCACGAGCAGGAGAACTATTTAGACTTGAGCAAGTGACAAGTATTGCAGGGTCTTATTATCTCTTTGGCACTGTCATCCCATGCAATTCTGAAATGGTTTTTTATTTGAGTGACATCGATTCAAATGACAGATTCTATCGCAAGGTTAATTAGTCGTTTGTTTCAGCCACCAACTTCATACCCATAATTTTGCCTTTTCTTCATTACAAGTAACAGGCTTATCCCCGTATGTTTTGTCGATGACCGTGATTATAGATCTATGACAAGTTAAAAGTCTTATCATTTCACTATTTTAAGGTTGTTAAAATGCCAAATCCATGTTCCTGTCAAAACTAAAAGACCTCACTCGATTTAACAGCAAAGAAAAAATTATAGACATAAGTTCTATTCAAGACAGTTTGTGTACTGGATTGTATTCAGTTATGGATAAATCTTTTGCAGCCAGAAAAGGTGATCAGACTAATTCTGCTTTTTCATTAGAAGATAAAGATCAGATCATAGAAGGATACGCCAAGAAGAATATGATTCTTGCAGCAGCGTCATCCATCATTCCCGGTCCACTTGGTATCCTTGGAGCAGTGCCGGAACTACTGATGAACTTTGGTAATCAGATGTACATGATTTATGATTTGGGATGTGCTTATGATAAGGAGGACTTCATCAATAAGGATATTCTACTGGATATACCCTTTGCTGCTTTTGGAGGGAATACTGATCTTTCAAGTCTCCAAGCAAATGGAAGTGATCTGATGGATTCACCAAAGGAATTACTTATTGAAAAGGCAAAAGGTCTTGGAGGTAGCATCATAGAAAAGACATTAAAGAAATCAATTGTTCAATTCATACCAGTTGGTGGGCCTATCTTAATGGGTATATGGGCGAAAAAGACAACAGGTAAGATCGCTAATATTTCCAATAATTTTTTAGATCAAGGTGCTGTCTATGTTGAGCATTTTAAAAGAGAAGAAACCGATGAGATCAGACGTCAGCTTCAGATTCAAAAAATAAAGGCTTTAGCAAATCTTATAGAATGTAACAATGAAATCAATGAAGATCAAATTGCCTTTATTGGACCGATCATAGAAAATGCAGATGTCTCTCAGAATGAAAAGAATCATCTCTTGGAAGAGTCTTTGAAGATTGGATCAAACTTTCCATTGGACTATAAGCTGCTTAAGGATTATGAAGAGGATGATGATCTGATTACCGAATTAGTCATTATGGCAAGACGATCAGGGCACGTGGATCCTCTTGAACAAAAGTACATTTATCAAGTAGCTAACGATCTCAATATTCAGAAGTCATTTGTGGATGATCTCTTGGTTTAGCTGAACTTCTGTAACCTATTGTTAGGGCAAGGAGAACAACCTATCAGAGTTGTGACTCAATCACTCAGTCGATGTTTCTGTTAGCTTTTCTGACAAATATTTCAATTGACTCGTGTATCTCTCCTCAGTTATAGAACCGTTTTTCTTTTCCAATTCTAAAACTTCTAAACAGGATTTAAAGGATGCATGTGCACCCGTTTTATCACCGCTTCTCAGCTCTAACTTTGCTTTGGCTTTGATGATTCTAAAATCATTCGGGTATTGTTCCAGCGCCCAATCATATAATTGAATAGCTGCTTTAAAGTTCTTTCTTTCAGACACTTCCCAAATATCCCAACCTACAGCATTGAGATATCCTGAGAGTGGTATCTCTTTAAATCCATATTGCTCTTCTATACCTGCGTAGAAAGCATCAATCTGCTCACCCATGGACTTGTGTTCATTTAATGCGAAAGCATGAAGGACTTTTTCATCTACGCGAAATGCTCGTGTAAGTGCGAGCATACCATCATTAAATGATGGAGCTACAACTGACCAATGTCCTGTACCTTGGAGTTTGGATTTGTGCCAGATCAATCCATGATTCGGATATTCCTGCAATAATGAATCTACTTTGTCCACGGCGTTTCCAAAAAGCCGCTCTCGATTGCCAACAGATCCTGCAGAGCAATAAAGGAATTTATTAATAGGTTTACCCATTTTGAGTCTATCAGCTATGTGATCATAGACATACTCGGAATCTTCTCTGAGGCCAGGACTGATAGCCATGTACCCATCGAATAAATCACTTGCTTCGCCGAATAGAGTATACAATACAAATTCGCCACCACTGGAATGGCCTATAATATTTCGGAATGCTTTAGTGCGAGTGTATATAGAATCAATTAATGGGAAAACCTCATTTCTGAAATGTTTTTGTAATTCTGGAGCTCGCCCTCCTTTATAATCATATTCTTCATCACCAGGCTGTTCTTCTGAAAATTCCCATCCGCGATTTTTAGCATGTATCCCGACGACGATCGTAGGAGTATACTTATAATTGTAGGTGCCATATTCAATAATCTTAGCACCCATATCTATAAAAGGGTCATGTTGCCCATCCAGAATATAGGTGACGGTATAGTCGATATCTTTATCCTCATAATAGGATGGTGGCAGATAGACTGATATCTTTCTTTCATCACCAAAGGCATCAGATTGGATAGTATAATCGAATTTTAATTTTTGATCTTCCTGGGCATGGATGATGTTTATAGCCAGGATAGTTAGGATGGTAAGGAGGGCCTTCTTCATGACGATGAGTGATTTTTATGTTGTACAATGACATAAAGACTCCTAAATATTTCAATAGTTGCATGCGCATACTATTTAATAAGGATTTGTTGAGATGACCTATTATTCTATTTCATCCGAGTGGAGACTTCATCGACTATATATTTCCCTAAAAGATCGTTTGACTTGATTACCATTTTAGTGAAGACTCAGCTCAGCTTATAAGATGCCTCTGAATGATCAAGTCTTGAATTTAAAGGATGTAGAGATTAATAAAGAATAATCAAAGGTATTAGTGCGAGAAGAGTTGGCTCTTAAAGCTATGAGCGGTATTGGAAACTGAGTTATTCCCCAAACACATATATAGAAATATAAAGTTACTTCCTACAACACACACACATACATCGGATAAAATTGAATAAGGAATGTTTGAATACTTCAAACCATCTATGAGCTAGTGCCCTCCAGCGAGGTGGACTGAGTTAGGTTTGATAGACTTAAGTGACGACAGAATTGAATCTTGGAGAATACAAGATTAGACAACTAGGAGATACCTGGTGATAGAGCTGTGAAACGGTTGGCTGACTTAACGAAGGAACGACAAACAACGGCTTGCCGATGTGAGACATTGATAGATTCTGTATCACTGACCCCAGCGGGGTCAAAAGTTTGTTAGCCGAAGGTTTTAACCTTCGGTATCAGATCAAGACCACAATTCTGTTTGGCATGTATTTTTGACCAAAAACCATGACAAACAAAATAATCACTATAAATAAGAACCTGCCTCTTTCAAATAATAATTTCAATTTATTGAGAGCCTTCACACTTAAAAAGTAACTTCAAATAATAAATCCAATTAGAATAGATATGAAGAGAAGCATACTTTATAGTTTTTACTTCATTTTATGCTTTGCCATTATATTCAGCTGTAAGGATCAACGATCTTCACAATCACCTAATATCCTTCTCATTTGTATTGATGACCTGCGCCCTGAGCTAAAGAGTTTTGGGGCCGACTATATAAGCTCTCCTCACATTGATAAGTTAGCAGAGAGTGGGGTCTCCTTTCATAGACATTATGTAAATGCACCAAGCTGTGGACCGTCTCGTTTTACTTTGCTGACAGGACTATATGGGCCGCCCAGTAACCAGGCTCTATTTCAAAGAGCAAAAAAGATAACCGAAGGAACTGAAGTGGTGCATCCCAGTATGCCAGAATGGTTTAGATCAAAAGGTTATACCACAATCTCTGTTGGAAAAGTATCTCATCATCCTGGAGGAAGAGGTGGAAAGCAATGGGATGATGATACCATAATTGAAATGCCCAATGCATGGGATAAGCATCTGATGCCAGTAGGCGAGTGGGATCATCCACGCGGTATGATGCATGGATTGGCTAATGGTGAGAAGCGTATCAAAGCAAGTGAGATGGATGTCTTCCAATCCACAGAAGGCGAGGATGATATCTACCCAGATGGCCTCATCACTAATGAAGCTTTACAGCAAATAGATGAGCTTGCTAATGATGACACGAAACCATTCTTTCTTGCTGTAGGAATTATAAAACCGCACTTGCCTTTTGGAGCTCCCAAAGATTACCTTGATCGATACAACGGAGTTCAACTTCCGCCGATAGCACATCCCGAAAAACCAGAAGGGAAAACTACTTGGCATCGCTCTGGAGAATTCAAACAATACAATCACTGGGACAAAGATGCAAATGAAGATTCCGATTATGCAGATAAGTTGCGACGTTACTATGCGGCTTGTGTAAGTTATGCTGATGCCCAAGTCGGAAAAATACTTGCAGAGCTTAAACGAACAGGAGCAGACAAGAATACGATCGTTGTTCTCTGGGGCGACCATGGCTGGCACTTAGGGGAGCATGGCATCTGGGGCAAGCACAGCTTATTTGAAGAGTCGTTATTGTCTCCGTTGATTATTCACAAGCCAGAGATGGGTCATGCTGGCGCTGCGACTGATGCTATCGTAGAATCAATTGACATCTTTCCAACCTTGTGTGAGTTAGCTAATGTAGAGAAGCCTCAGTTTGTTCAAGGGCAATCATTACTTCGCATCATAGAGGATCCCGCCGAGGAAGGTCACGCTGCTATCGCGTATACAGGCAGTGCAAGAACGATACGTACATCAACCCACCGGATGACGTTGCACAAAGATGGTTTTCTAGAGTTGTATGATCATACAACACAAGAGAAAGAGACTAAAAACATTGCAGATCAGAACAGTGAATTAGTGCGTCAACTAAAAATAGAATTGGAGGATCCATAGAGTATTTCAGTACCTTGTCTTAATCTTAAAATATAGTTATGAAAAGGACTTATCTACTATTATTACTTGTCTTTGTTTTTTTTAATCTTCAATGCCAGTATTCTGGTAACGGTAATGAATCTATTGGGCCTGACAACGGGTCTTTAGTAATTGTAGGAGGGGCGATGAAAAGTGATGCCATTATAAATCGTTTTATTGATTTAGCTGGAGGATTGGATGCAGCTATTGTTGTTATTCCAACGGCAAG
>CALHUZ010000148.1 GCA_938039305.1 uncultured Saprospiraceae bacterium | reverse complement strand
AATCTTAATTTCATAAGGGCAAACAGCATCATACAGAAACTAAAAATCAACAGACCTTGAAATGGTCTATTCATCGAAATAGCAAAAGGCTTATGATGAATAATCCTTAAGACATTGTCCAATATCTCCTCTTTGCTTATAACGATACCATTGGTAGCATAAGCGATGGCGATGCTGTCTTCTGGGTAGTAATACAAACTTGATTCTGAAACTCTTGATCCTCCAGTATGACCATAGCCTTTATAGGTTTCTTGGAATATGGTCTGCATCATGCCCAACTTATAGAACTCATTAACTGGCAACATTTTGTTCAAACTGACTTCTGTAATCAGTTTACCGGCGAAGAGCGCTTCAATAAATCTGATCATATCATAGGTTGTCGATACAATACCTCCTGCGCCAGCAGGAGTAAGGCCAGAAAAATCACCTTCGTCCACTGGGTGCCACTTGCTATCATATCGATAAGACAGAGCTTTGTTTTCAACAATCTCCAATGCCCCCACACCAAAGTAAGTACTTGTTAATCCGACCTTTGAGGAGATTCTTTTTGCTAATGAGGACTCATATAATTGTCCATCGAGTTCTTCTATGATATATCCTAAAAGAAGATAGTTCGAATTACTATAGTTAAAGCCTTCTGTTGGTTGAAAATCAGGAGGATATTGTCCGATGTTGTTGACCATGAATTCATGAGTAAGCTCCTCTGTGATATGTGCATCCCAATCTTCGCTTGATGGGTTTTGTATATAATCATGGATGCCACTCTTATGATGCAACATGTCCTGTATGGTGATGATCTCGGCATTGGGGATCTGTGGATGAAACCGATCTAAAGTAGTTGCTAATGACAGTCGGCCTTCTTCTACCAATTGCATAATCATCGTTGCTGTATAGATTTTGGTGATGGACCATATTCTGTAATTCGTATTTGAATCAACTTTAATGGTTTCACCATCACTTACAGCTCTATGTCCAATTTCGTTTTGATATACGATCTTGCCGTTCTTAGAAATACAGATGCTGGCCATCGCTTCATTTCGCTTCTCAAGTGAATTGAAGAACTTATCCAATTGATCAGCATAAACTCTTTGAGCAAAGGAGTTGGAAATCAATAGAGCTAAAAGAGTTGTACAAATTATCCTCTGGATCATATCAGGTACTTTTTGATGATCGCTAAAAGTAATTGTCCGAGGTATACTCGTTTAGAAAAGTCACCTGCCTTTAAAGTGACATTTTTATGACACCAACAGTGTCACAGGGCTTATCACTTGACGTGTCATAATATATTGGGAAAGAACTTAGGAACGTCTTGCTCTTTGTCAAGATGCATGGAGGTCATAATCACAATGAATATGCTGGCTAATACAAATACGATATATCCGATGAATGCTGGCAGCGGGATGGCGCCATTCCCTCTGCCTACTATCGCAGAAATCAAAACAACAAGAAAGAATAGAATCGGGGTGATTATAATTTGAAAACCTAACACTCTACGTCCAACACTATTAACGCCTTGATTAGACTTATTCATGAAGAAGATGATGGTAGGAAGAATGATATTTCCAAGCGGTATAAATATCGTACTGAGAATGCTGAAGTTCATGAGCCTCACTTTTCCCAAGTCCTCAGTAGAATTTGTTGAAGTGCTTTCATTTATTGATAGTAGTGCTGAATGATCAACATTAAGTGCATTAGCAAGCGTCTTGATTGAATGGCTACTTCCTGTAGACAAGCCCTTCTCGATACGTTGAATCGTTCGGATCGATATACCAGAAGAGTTAGCTAACTCTTCTTGGGTCAAGCTATTTTGGGTTCTAATCTCTTTTAGTTTGTTGTTCATTATTATCACAATGCTACAATATAGATATTAAAGAAGGTGATAGACCTGTCAATTATCTGAGCATTCCAATAGCTCTTAAGTTCTTCAAGACAAGTAGTCATTTTCAACACCTAATGTTTACCCCGCGTCTTTTTGATTTAATAGTAAATGATTAGTTTTGATATTGTAAGAATCACAAAATCACCTTTTTACTGTGACCTAAAAGAGAAACCTCCGTCTAAACTTATGTAAGCGGTTGACGCTACAAGATTTTTGGTTGATGCAGTGATTGGAGGCCCTTCTCGTTCTCGAGAGGGTCTCCTTATTTTATGGACAATTACTGTGTAACATCCCATATTTTTCAGCTTTCATTTTTTTGGTTGCCCAAAATAACGAAACAAAAAAAGGGCCTTTCGCTAATGTTTTTTCTCCTTCGTCGAACCAAAAACAAGATACTAAACTTACTGTCGTGGAGTCATTTTACTCCATGGCGGGTCCAAGGCTTCCCCGATTCTTTACGCATCTTATTTTTTAAAACTGTACCGAAAAAACGTATCACAGAATTTTGCACCAAAGATTAAGCTTTAACAGCTCTTTGAACTTGATCTTGACTCTTGACTCTTGATCTTGAGCTTGTCACCCCGTCTTCCGATCCAAGGCTTTAACCATAACAATAAGAATGATAATCAAACCTCCTATCACTGTACGAAGTGAGGGTATCTCAGCTAAGAAAAAGTAAGCGAGTGCTATACCATATACAGGA
>CALHUZ010000147.1 GCA_938039305.1 uncultured Saprospiraceae bacterium | reverse complement strand
GCTCTACCCACTTTTTCCGCCATTTTCAATCCTTCATTAGCCACCTTTAGTGATTCATCAAACTGTCCTAATTCCATAAGTAAGATAGCTTTGATGCGAAGATCCCACCATATGACTTCATCTGTTACTTCTATAGCTTTGTTTATATAATCTAATCCTTTTTGGAATTCCTTGCCTGCTTCCATTTGATACTCTGCAGCGGCGTAGTAGTCGTTATAACTTGGCCCACTAAGTGCGTTGTCTATCTTCTTGTCCATGATCTCTTTAGTTGTAAGATCGATAGGTATAGATACGGAAGTGTTACTCCATGATATGATTAAGTCAAATGTGTAATTTGTAAAATCACCGATGGTGATGGAGAACACTTCCAGAGGTTCTTCAAGACGATTTGAAGGCACTGTTGTTTTTGCGACAATTTTACTTTCATCATAATCTTCTGGTACATCCCAGTTGTCTGTATCTGTGTATATGATCACTTCCCACTGCTTAGGAGATGGAATCGTAAATACCGCATACTTTCCTCTGTTTATTCTTTTATCGCCTAATACCACATCCTTTGAGAATTCTATTGTTGTATTTCTATTTGCTCCTGTTCGCCATAGTTTATCGTAAGGGACTAAGTCACCAAAAATATCCCTACCTCTCATCGATGGCCGAGAATACACTATACTGATATCGGTAACGCCTATGTTCTGTTCTATCTTTTGAACTGGACTCAATGGAAGTCGACCTATTTGACCTTCAGCCTCATAGTTCATGAAGGTCATCGTGAATAGTATTATTAGTGTGATTCTCATTATTCAATTTTTTTTAGTGATCAAGAGAGTAATTATAGCTTGACTTATATTTATTTTCGATACTAACTTATAAAATTCATTCTCCTAAAATTATGTAATTCGGTGTCACTTCGAGTACATCGAAAGTTACATCCATGACCTGAATTACGGTCGAATCTACATTGTAGTAGATGTTTGGGCTAAATCCTTGATATCCCTTTGTGACGAGCGGTGACAATACAAATGTGTTCTCATTAGACATGCCACAATACATCATCTTAAAAGTGCCTTTAAAGAGTCCTTTCTTAATTTTTAAATGTGTGCCAACGTAAATTTTGTATTCCATAATTTAAAAGCAATTATTACACTTTCATTTTAAGATTAACTACTCTTATTTCTTCATATCTTTATACTTGTCAAACCAAGCTAGTACAGCCGATATTTTTACAATTAAGTTACTGGGTTTACTGGCTATGCCATGTGATGCGCCAGGGATTCTTACCATAGCAGTCTCTACATTTTCTAATTTCAATGCCGCATAATATTGCTCAGATTCGGCTATTGGTGTTCTAAAATCGTCTTCACCTGTGAGCAGCATAGTCGGAGTTGTCACATTGCCAACATAAGATAGAGGAGAGCGCTTTAAGTATGGCTCTGGATTGTCCCAAGGTTTGTTACCAAACCAATATTTAGAATAAACGTGGCCATTGTCAGTGTATAAAACAAAGCTGTACCAATTGATAACAGGCTTAGCGACCACTGCGGCTTTGAATCGATCTGTGTGTCCTACGATCCATGCAGTAAGTACTCCGCCACCGCTTCCTCCAGTGACAAAGAGATTCTGTTCATCTATAAATCCTTTTTCAATTGCGGCGTCAACACCTGACATGAGATCATCAAAATCGTGATTAGGATAGTCGTGATGTATCAGATTGCCAAACTCTTCTCCGTAACTCGTGCTGCCTCTTGGATTAGTATAAAGCACTGCATATCCAGCTGCAGCGAAGGCTTGTATCTCTGCTGAATAAACAGAACCATATGCTGCAAATGGTCCACCATGAATTTCTAATATCAACGGGTATTTTTTGCTCGGATCAAAGTTAGGTGGTGTCACTAACCAGCCTTGTATTTTTCTTTGGTCATATGAAGACGTCCACCACATCTCTTCTACTTTGCCTAAATTTTTAAATGAGAAGAGATCATCATTTACAGAAGTGAGTCTATCGTTGCTCTTGCCATCTGAGACACCTAAGTCGGCAGGGTGATCTGTGCCACCCAGTGTATAAGCAAATCTGTCATTAGTAGAAGCAGAATAACTTGCAGCTGTGTAAGGTCTCCCTAGTGAAAGACCTCCAAGGCTCTCTGCTATGATGGACACTTTTCCATCCAGCGTTATGTGAGCCAGCTTGGTGTCTCCTTCATTGTCATATTGGAAGTACAGCCCATTGTTATCACTGCTCCAAGTTATATTATCAACACTTCTATCTAACTCTGTCGATACTTGTCGAGGGTTACTACCGTCGATATTCATCACATAAAGTTGTGTGACCTGATAGCCTTGATGGCGATCGTCAAATCCCAGATAGGCTATCTTAGAACCATCAGGAGAAACTGCCGGATCTTTATCTGGTCCATAGCGATTCGTTAATTGTTTGATTTTGCCATCACTAATCTTTACCTGATAGATCTCACTGTCTTTTGGTACAAACTCTTCGTCTTTGTGATAGTTAGCACTGTAGAAAAGGTGAGTGTTGTCTTTTGACCATACAGGTGAGTCATGATCAAATTCAGAAGAAGTGATTTGTCTCGGAGTGCCACCGCTGACCGAAAGCGTGAATATCTGATTATGTCCTGATTTTAGATATCCCTGACCATCACTACGGTATTTGAGGTCATCGATATAGATAGGAGCGGCGTTCCATTTTGCACCTTCTGGTTTAGCTGGCATCTTTATGATCGACTCTTGTTTCTCCGGTACGAACATCGTGAAAGCCACCTGCTTGTCATCGTGTGACCAAGTGATCTGCCCAGGTGTCTCTGGTCCGTTGAATAATGGAAAGCTCTCTTTTGTGTCGAGCCACATCAGGTAAAGCTTTGTCTTGCCAGAGGCCATGTTTGATTTGAAAGTAATCCTTGTTCCATCATGTGACCATCGCGGATTAGAATCTCTTTGATTTCCGGTGGTTAATGGGCGGTTGTTTGAGCCATCAAAATTGCTGATCCAGAGATTGGAGTGATTCT
Organism: uncultured Saprospiraceae bacterium; assembly: GCA_938039305.1. Classification (GTDB taxonomy): domain Bacteria; phylum Bacteroidota; class Bacteroidia; order Chitinophagales; family Saprospiraceae; genus JAJRXG01. The sequence goes on along the minus strand of CALHUZ010000147.1, from coordinate 1,583 downwards.
TATCTGTCATCACATCCTTGAAGTTTCGGACGTAGATGACCTTAGAACCATCCGGGGATATTTGTGGATCTGATACATATTCCATATTGAATATGTCGATTAGCTCAAGATTGGTTTTGGTCTGGCTATAGCCAAATGTTGTAATGATCAATATGAGAATGATCGTCTTAACTATGTGTTTCATCGTAGTGAGTGTTGGCTTGATATATAGGACAAAGTAGGAATAACTTTAGTCATAATTGTGGATATTTTAGTATGAGGCTTAAGTCTTGTTTGCTGTTTTATTGAGAATCATTTGCTTAGCTTCTCAAAAGCTTTATTAAATCTAACTTAGCTGATATGAAATTGTGGAAAAAGATTGTTTTTGGTGTGTTGGCGTTGTTGATAGTAGCGGCTATTTGGTTTTATCCAAAATATGAAATGTTGCAATTATCGATACACTTGTTCGATGAAGATAGAATCGTAGAGAACTTCCGATCTTTTAATAAGGTTTGGCCAGTTAGTGAACTCAAGGCACCAGTCGAGAAACATGTGTATCCAAGAACAAGTAATATTGATCTGCCATTGACTTTTGAGTATGATGGAGAGACTTTTTCGACAGAGCAATTTTTAAAAGACTCGTGGACGACAGGATTTCTTGTTATTCAAAATGATACGATTGTTTATGAAGACTACTACTTAGGTAATACAGAATCTACTCGAACTATATCTTGGTCTGTCGCCAAATCATTTATAGCCACCTTGTTTGGTATTGCGATTGAAGAGAGGCACATAAAGAACATAGAAGAAACTGTAGAAGTCTATTTGCCAGAGCTGATTGGATCAGGATACGAAGGCGTACGTATCAAAGATGTTCTTCAGATGTCAACCGGTGTAGCGTTCAATGAAGACTATGGTGACTTTAATAGCGATATCAATCGGTGGGGCCGTGGCTTTGCCTTAGGAGAATCTCAAGATGCTTTCGCAGCGACTTTAGAAAACGAGTTGGAACCTGGGACGGTAAATCATTACGTCAGTATCAACACCCATGTATTAGGTATGATCTTAACAAAGGCCACAGGTCGAACCATCACTGACTACATGCAAGAGAAGATCTACGATCCGCTGGGCATGGAGTACGATGGTTATTGGCTTATAGATGGAAGTAAAATGGAAATGGCTTTGGGTGGGTTGAACTTGACACTTAGAGATTTTGCGAAGTTAGGCTCATTGTATGTTCATGAGGGAGATTGGAATGGTTCACAACTTGTTCCTAAGTCATGGGTGGCCGCTTCCACTATTGCAGATGGTGCTCATGTGCAACCTATAGATGGAGACTTTGGTTATGGATATCAATGGTGGATTCCAGAAAGCACGGAAGGAGAGTATATTGCCTTAGGTGTTTATAACCAGAACATTTATATTAACCCAAGCACTAATACTGTCATCGTTAAAGTATCAGCTAATCCTCATTATAATGATCCATCATATATCCCGAGCAATGACTTAGCAGCATTAGAATTATATCGGAGTTTTAGGTGATGGATCACTTAGGTAGTATTCGCTCGTATTCTTCAACGCTCCACTCAAATCCATAAGTTGAA
>CALHUZ010000146.1 GCA_938039305.1 uncultured Saprospiraceae bacterium | reverse complement strand
CAAAGTCTTCTTTAGAATGAATTCTTGTTGTCAGCTCTTCAGCAAGATTCTTTTTCAAATCCCTTGGATCAAGTGATGTTTCATCAGACTCTATCTCCTCTCTACTTTTGTATGAAAAGTATCTGTAGAACTTTGCCATATCGGCATCGTCTGCGTTGATCCAGAATTGATAGAACTTATATGGTGATGTCATATTTGGGTCTAACCAAAGGTTCCCTTCTTCAGACTTACCAAACTTTTTACCATCTGCCTTTGTCAGTAGGGGAGTAGTGATTGCATAAGCCTTTCCACCAGTTACATTTCTTCTGATGAATTCAGTACCAGAAGTGATGTTTCCCCACTGATCTGATCCACCCATCTGAAATTTGCAATTGTACTTTCTATAAAGACATAAGAAGTCATATGCTTGAAGTAGTTGATAACTAAACTCTGTGAATGACAATCCTGATTCCAGACGGTTCTTGACACTGTCCTTGCTCATCATATAGTTGACAGTAAGATTCTTACCTACATCTCTTAAGAAGTCAAGTACATTCATTTCTTTGTAGAAGTCGTAATTGTTGAGCATCAAGGCCTTATTTGGGCCGTCACTGAAGTTAAGAAACTTTTCTGCTTGCTTTTGCTGAAAAGCGAGATTGGTATCTAACTCATCTTCTGTCTTAAGAATCCTCTCCTTGTCTTTTCCAGATGGATCACCTATTCTGCCAGTAGCTCCTCCAAGTAAGAATACTGGTTGGTGGCCACTTCTTTGCCAGAATGATAAAATCATAAGCTGAACATAGTTGCCTATAGTGAGCGAAGGTGCGGTTGGGTCGAATCCGATATACCCTGTGCTCATGCCCGTGGACAATACTTCTTTGATGCCAGGGGTGCTATCCTGAAGCATACCTCGCCAAGTCAACTCATCTATAAAATCCATGAATCTGATTTTTGGCAAAAGTAGCTATTCTATCCTAACTGCGAAGTCGTTGGAGACCATACTGAATTCGCGAAGTTTATAAGGTTAATGTATTGGTATCGAGAGACCCATAGAGCGAAGAGTGGACATATTGTTATTTCTTATAGAGATAGACTTTATCTTCACGCACTGGATGAATTTTGAGAGGTACATAGCTACACGGATTAGTGACTCTTCAGAAAGTAGATTTTCTGGACTCATAGTCAATATTGCCATCGCGGCGATAGCCCTGAGTATCATGGTGATGATCATCACGACGACGACGATCACTGGCTTTAAGAACCAGATTTCTGATAAGGTATTTAACTTCTGGGGGCATATACATATTACAGATGGGCTGTCAGGCGATGCTTTCGAATTGATCCCGATTAGGGTAGATCAAGAACTCTTGGATACACTTTCACGTATTGATCATGTCGCTTATGCCAGACCAAAGGATATTGAAGACTATGACAACATGCCTCCGTTACAACATTCTAAGGGAGGGGTTCGAGATATAGAAGCATTTACAGTAGTGCCAGGTATCATAGCGGACAAGACTCAATTCGAGGGATTGTTGTTAAAAGGTGTAGACCAAAATTACAATCTTGATAGAATCAATGACTTCATAGAAGAAGGTGTTTTTGTATCCTTTCCAGACAATGAGCCGTCAAGAGATATGCTCGTGTCTCAAAGTACTGCCAGGCGGATGAAGCTCTCGGTAGATCAGAAGCTTAACGTATCTTTCTTTATTGATGGAGACATAAAGAAGATGCAGTTCAGGATCAGCGGTATCTACAATACAGGACTGGAAGAATACGACAGACGATTTGCTTTAGTGGATATGCGCGTCCTTCAAGGCATCCTTGGTTGGGCGCCTGATCAGGTATCAGGCCTTGAGATCTTTGTAGATAATCTTGAAGATGTGAATTTGATTAATGATTTTATATACTTCGAGTTACTTCCACCCGCCACATATAGCGAGACCGTAAGGAACAAGTTTAGTATGATCTTCGAGTGGCTCGGATTAGTCAATGTGAATGAGCGTGTGATTAACTTCTTGATGGTCCTTGTAGCACTCATCAATATGATAACAGCGCTTATCATCTTCGTACTCGAACGAACCAAGATGATTGGGATACTGAAAGCACTTGGAGCAACTAATTGGTCCATCAGAAAGATATTCATCTATAATGCACTCAACATCATTGTCAAAGGTGTCGTCATCGGTAATGTGATCGCAATAGCACTTTGCTTGATTCAAAAATATACTGGTGTTCTGAAGCTAAGAGAGGCCGATTACTACTTGAGTGAGGTGCCCATTGAGTTCAATCTGGTATCTATGCTGATGATTAATGTTGGCTCGATCCTAGTTGTTACCTTATTCATGCTCATTCCAAGTCTTATCGTATCTCAGATCACGCCGGTGAAGACGATACAGTTCAAATAGCCTTTACCTTTATAGTTGAAGAACCTGTAGACTTTTCAGTATAGATTTAGGATTGAGTTGTATGCGTACGAGAATTCTCCTTAAGGAGTCGGGTAGCGCTAATTTCACTTGCGGGCAAAAAAAAAGGTCCTCCAACCACGGACGACCTGTAAACCCCAAAAAACCAATTGAAAACAATCACCTATAAGACGGCGGCTTTTTCCAATAACACAGTTTTATGGAGCAATGAAGGACGCAATATTCACATATTATTCGCAGCCATATATACTGACTTGTCAACCAGTAAATTAGAATAAATTAATCTGAAAGAGATTTATTCAATAGGGCAAATAAAAAGAGAGAAGGTGTACACCTTCTCTCTTGATTATAACTTAAGCTATCTGATATAGCAATCCGATATAGCTCTATGACTTCTTTTTTCCCTTAAGTGGACTCACCATAACGTTCATTCGACGGCCTTCTAACTTCGGTAAGTTCTCAACTGCACCGTATTCTTCGAGTGCTTTGATAAACTTCAAAAGTAGAAGCTCTCCTCTTTCTTTGAAGACGATACTTCTTCCTCTAAACTGGACGTACGCCTTTACTTTGGAGTTATCTTCTAAGAACTTCTTCGCATGTTTCACTTTGAAGTCAAAATCATGATCGTCTGTGTTAGGTCCAAACCTAATCTCCTTGATCACAGTCTTCACTGTCTTGGCCTTCAGCTCTTTGGCTTTCTTCTTTCTGTTGTAAAGAAACTTTTGGTAGTCTATGATCTTACATACGGGAGGTACTGCTTTAGGGCTAATCTCTACGAGATCAAGACCCATTTCATCTGCCCATCTTAGGACATCTCTCGTGTCATACACTTCAGGGCCTACCGTTTTCCCGGCTGCTGCGCTGATCGCTTCCATCTCGTCAGGATCTCCCACTAATCTTATGGCGGGGACTCTGATAAATCTGTTAATTCTGAATTCTGGTTCTTTTTGAACCGGTCTAAAGGTTTTTCTTCTGCCTTTTCTCAAATGTTTTTGTTCTAATTAGTAAAGTTGCTTTCGCTAAGCTCTGGCAATAATAATGTAAAGATGCAAGAAGATACTCATAAGAGTAGCGAATTGCAACTTTCGTGTTTATATAAAATATCCAACTGAGACCTGATGGACTCAGATATTGCGGATTTATTTATTTCTTATGATGGAAGATAATGAAGATCTCCCAGCTGTTAAGCTTGATTATTCTTTCACAGCTTCACTCTCTTTTTCCTTCTTCACTGCCGTAATTGTAACCTCTTCAGCTCCTTTTGAGTATCCTACTTTGAAGTGCATCCCCTGCTTATTACCAAGCGCTAATATCTTCTCCGCTAATGGATCTTCTATATATCGCTGTATCGCACGGTGAAGCGGTCTTGCGCCATATGCTGGATCATAACCTTTCTCCGCTAAGAATTCCTTAGCTGCTTTGCTGAGCTTAATTGTATAACCCATATGATCTAATCTCTTGTCAAGCTGATTCAGCGCTAATTCCACAATCTCTAGTATATGGTTTTGCTCAAGCGAGTTAAATACAACCGTATCATCTATTCTATTCAAGAATTCTGGAGAGAACTTAGCTTTTAAAGCCTTGTCTATAACAGCTTTCACATGGTCGTCCGCATTTTCTTGACGAGAGGCAGTCGAAAACCCTACACCTTGTCCGAAGTCTTTTAACTTCTTGACTCCGATATTGGAAGTCATGATGATTAGGGTATTTTTGAAGTCAACTTTTCGGCCTAATCCATCTGTTAATTGACCATCATCAAGGACTTGTAGTAGTATGTTGTATACATCGTGATGTGCTTTTTCTATCTCATCAAGAAGTATCACACTGTATGGCTTACGTCTTACTTTCTCTGTAAGTTGTCCGCCTACTTCGTAACCTACATATCCTGGGGGCGCTCCAATCAGTCTACTGATAGAGAACTTCTCCATATACTCACTCATATCTATTCTGACCAGTGAATCTTCACTATCGAAAAGATATCTCGATAAGGCTTTTGCTAATTCTGTTTTTCCAACACCAGTTGGGCCAAGGAATATAAAAGAACCAATAGGCTTCTTCGGGTCCTTAAGACCAACTCTATTTCGCTGGATAGCCTTTGTCACTTTAATGATGGCATTGTCCTGACCGATGATTTCCTTTTTCAAGTCATCGACCATGCCGACAAGCTTAGTGCTCTCAGTCGCTGCAACTCTTCTTACAGGTATACCTGTCATCATGGCTACGATCTCCGCTATATCCTCTTCGCTTACTGGGTATTTTTTAGATTTAGACTCTTCGTCCCATTCTTTTTTACCCTGCTCAAGCTTCTTAAAGAGCTTGCTTTCGTGATCTCTTAGATCAGCGGCCTTTTCATACTGCTGATTCTTGACTGCTTGATTTTTCTTTTCTCTGATTTCTTCTATCTGTGTCTCCAAGTCTTCTATGTACTTAGGTACATGGATGTTTTTAAGGTGCGTACGAGCTCCTACTTCATCCAAGATATCGATAGCCTTGTCAGGCAAATGTCTATCACTGATATAACGATCACTCATGTATACACAAGCCTTTATAGCTTCGTCTGTA
>CALHUZ010000145.1 GCA_938039305.1 uncultured Saprospiraceae bacterium | reverse complement strand
AAAATCAAGTTCACAGATAAAATCGATGAATGCCAAAGAACTTGACGATATTGGTGTAAGACATACGCGTTAGATGAAATTTAATTTTGGCAGACTAGTTCTTTGGTACTTCTTATATCACTTTATTATTGAAGGTGCACTACGTGACTTATTGATAAGAGGACAGACAGATAGTTTTGATCTTTTTTTTATGTGATTATATCCTATGGCACACTTCACAGATATTACCCTTCACGAAACTGGTTGTACTGTAGTCTTGGCCTCTTGGTGGCCATTATCTTTACCATAAGTCTGCGGTATTTTATCGAACAAGTTATAACAAAAGAACTCTTTCAACTAACCAACTATCCTCATCATTATGGAGTAAAGAATTACATAATAGACAACTATTTCTATGCCTTTAGGTATATGACTTTTGGTGTCATTTACTACTTCGTGACTTATTCATTGTATAAGCAGAAAAGAGAAAGTGAATTACTACTCTCCAAGCAAGCCATGGAAATGGCCTTGCTCAAATCACAGATCAATCCACACTTTCTGCTGAACTCTATGAATAACATTTACTCTTTAGTTTTTCACAAGTCTGACAATGCACTTCCGGCAATGGATAAATTGACGGATATCCTAAAGTACTCTCTCTACGAGACCAAAGAGTTCGAGTCTCTTGAAAGAGAATTAGATATCGTACAGAAATACATCGGACTAGCCAAGCTCAGAACAACTCTTGCCTGGTACTACACCATAGAAACGGACATAAAGGATACATCCATATTAATCCCACAGCACCTCCTAATGCCAATTGTAGAAAACACTATCAAGCACGGAGATGTGAGTAGCGAAGAAAGCCCAGCTATAACTACGATAAAAAGAGAAGGGAGTAAATTACATATCTGTAGTAATAACAAAATCAATACTTCTCTCAAGGATAAGACTGGAGGCATCGGGCTTTCCAATTTAGAAAGAAGACTACAGTTACTATATGACAATGACTATACAATGGATAGTAACCTTACCGCCGATTATTACTCCTTGAACATCATAATTCCAATCAAATGATCAGCTGTATCATAATTGATGACGAACCTTTAGCTGCGCAGCTGCTAAGTTCATATGCCGAGAAGGTTGAGGGCTTAGATATGCTCGGAGTGTTCCACAATCCATTAACAGCATTAGCCTTTCTAAAAGAATCGAAGGTAGATGTAGTCTTTCTCGATATACAGATGCCTGAGTTAAGTGGAACCCAATTAGCAAAGATTATCGAACCAAACATTGAGATCATATTCACAACAGCCTATCCAGAATTTGCAGTAGAAGGGTTTGAGCTTAAAGCACTTGATTATCTTGTTAAGCCCATTAGTTTCATTAGGTTCTTAGATGCTATTAACAGATACAAATCCTTACAACAGAATAAAGAGAACAAAGAGGATAGCCCTAAAGACTTTCTATTCATCAAGTCAGAGTATCGACTTCAAAAGATCAATACGAACGATGTGCTTTTCTTACAAGGTAATGGTGACTACTGCAATGTCGTCTGTGCGGATAAGAAAGTGATGACTTTAGAAAAGCTAAACTCTTTCGAAAACAGGCTGTCCTCCAAACAATTTATCAGAGTCCACAAATCATATATAGTTGCGCTTGATAAGATAGAGTACATCGAAAAAAAGAGAATCAAGATCGAAGATCACATGATACCTATCGGGCTCACATATGAGAAATCATTGAGTAGAATCATACAGTAGACTAATTCGGACCAGTACTTATGATCACTTCACAGTATAACTATACTTAAGCATAGTTATGAGACTTGGACAAAACAAATTAGCGAGAATGAAACATCAGCCCAAAGGCCTAACTTCTATAGTCTCAGTACAGCGTACCCTTCATGCTCCAATAGATTAAAACAAACTATATTATCTTCACTCAACAATAAGAATCAAGTCATGGACCTAAGTCTATTAGCTTTTATTATCCGCATATGAACCTTAAAACACCAGTGTAAAACCAAAAGTGAATGATTAAAATATTCCTACCGTGTATCTTCATTATCGGATTAATTAGCTGTAAACCTTTAACTGAATTAGTCGACTACTTTGGACAGACTTATCCGAACTCCACTCCTGAGGTCTTTGCACCTGAGGTGGTTTCAATCAAAGGTAGATTTGAGCATGGCATTTCATTTACACCGGATGGTGATGAATTAGCATTTGGAATTATAAACAACGATGATAGCGGCACAGTACATTATTCTAAGAAAGCAAATGGCAATTGGACTGCCCCAATGGTATTTGAACCCTTAAAAGGAAAAAGTGCGTTCCTTCCATATTTCACCCCTGATGGAAAGAGATTACTTTACGCCCAAAGCAAGCCAGGCAAAGACAACCTATATGTCACTGACATATGGCGCATTGAAAAGAATAAAAACCATTGGAGTTCCCCACAAATAGCACCATCTCCATTAAGCTCAATAAGCAGAGAAGCCAATGCTTGCATGACCTTAGATGGAACTATATATTTTTCATCAAATAGAAACTGTCTTGGAAAGGAGAACTGTTTCGATGCTGATCTGTTTTACTCCAAGTTAATTGACAACGAGTATCAAACGGCACAGGAAGTTCATGGATTCATTTCTTCTAATGACGAGGAAAGTGTTTTCATTTCTCCAGAGGAAAAATATCTACTCTTTTGTAGATATAATGACAACGAAACTGGAATGGATCTATATATAAGTTATCGCAACTCTGACAACAACTGGACAGAAGCACAATTGCTCAATTCAACAATAAATTCCAAAGAATGGGACAGGAGACCCTTTGTAAGTATAGACAACAAGTTTTTATTCTTTACCCGTCTTCAGATTGGAGAAAAAGGTATAATTGAGTCTGATATTTATTGGGTAAATACTTCAAATGTCTTTAAGCCCTTTGTGTACAATCCACTTTCCGATACAACACTACAGGTTGGTGAAAAATTCGAACTATCAATTCCTCTGGATTATTTTAAAGATATAGATGATGAACAATTGACAATAAGCATAAATCAAAGTGAATTTGATTGGTTGGATTTTGATAGTGAAAAAATGAAACTATCAGGCCTACCACGATTAGAGGGTGATTTTGAATTGACTTTTACTGTTGTTGATGGGTCTTCTAATGTGACAGAGGACAAGGTGAGAATCACAGTAAAGAGATAATGATCAAGTCAACGTGCTCATAGCTGCTTTCTCAAAATATTCAGAATCACACAGCATTCAAATCAAGCTTCTTTAATTTGTCAAATAGATCAGAATCAGGAAAAAGCAGCTTCGCTTCTTCAAGGGCTTTTACAAATAACTTGTCTTGTCTTAACTGATAGTAACAGATGGCTTTATTATAAAAGGTGTCCACTTCTAC
>CALHUZ010000144.1 GCA_938039305.1 uncultured Saprospiraceae bacterium | reverse complement strand
TAATTCTAAAAGATAACTTTCAAATTCTTCATCCGATCGATCTACTTCATCTATCAGAAGCACTGGACTTTTCTCTTGCCGTATAGCTTTAAGCAATGGTCGCTCCATCAAGAAGTCCTCAGAGAAAATGGCTTTATCAAGATCGGTCTTACTTACGTCTTCCCGCTCCATCATTTTCAGATGAAGTAACTGGCGTTGATAGTGCCACTCATATATAGCATGATTGGCATCTAGTCCTTCATAACACTGAAGTCTGATAAGATTAGTATCGAGTGCCTTTGCTATGACTTTGGCGATCTCTGTCTTTCCTACCCCCGCAGGACCTTCGATTAAAAGTGGCTTCTTTAGTTGTATAGAAAGGAAAATCGATATGGCAATAGACTTATCAACTATGTACGTCTGCGATGACATCATCTCATATATATCTTCTACCGTCATGATGTTAAGATACGTTTTGTTTTGAGCTTCTTTAATCCGATCGTACTTCACAATTCTAATCAACCAGCATTATCATATGCCTCTTTGAGCCAAGAGAAAAGGTCATCGTTGATTTCATCTATACTTGCTAATCTTACTCGATGACTCACCATGCTATTCCAGCTGCCGCTTGCCTCGAGATTTCCTTCAGGGTCTTTGCCTTTGATATTGATGCCCACATCTACACGTGTCTTAGTGCTGGGCTGTATCAATCCAAATTGTTTTTTACGCCTTAAGGCGACATAAGCTCTTTTGGGTGCTATCTCTACATCAGATCCAAAAGTCTTGACTTGCTCAACAAGCACATCATATATAGGCCTAAGGTGATCTTTACCTTTAGCATACATCTCTGCTACCAGATCCGTATCCGGGTTAGCACTTGCCGAATCTGTTTTCAGATACTTATGAGCTACGAGATTAGCAAATCCATGTGTCATGCTATGATCACTCTTTAGCATCTTGATGATCTGACCATGTTTTGCTAGTCCAGAGGCAGCAACCACTGCTTTCCAATGCTCTAATGTATTGCCTGTTTTAGCAATGAGATTCTTCATCATTGAGTTTTGCATTTCTTCTGGTGACATCGCTACATTATTTCGTTAAATGACTGTCTAAAGTATAAATCTCTGTCAAATTCAGATAAATAAAAAAGACATGGAAAGGCTTAGCGACTCATTGATAGAGTTTACTAATTTAGCCGCGTACTAAATCGACTATATGGTTTTTTTGGACTTTGAACAACCGCTTGAGAACCTTTTTGAGCAACTTGAGACCATTAAAGGTCTTGATAAAGAAGGAGATATAGATGTAAGCGATAAAGCCAAAGAGCTTGAAGCCAAGATCAAGAAGAAGAGAAAAGAAGTCTATACAGATCTCTCAAGATGGCAGAAGGTTCAGGTGTCTCGGCATCCTGCCAGACCATATACCATGTACTATATAGAGAACATGTTCAAGAAGTTCACAGAACTTCATGGTGATCGTAAGTTCGGTGATGATAAAGCCATAGTAGGTGGATTAGCTTCTTTAGACGGACAAACGGTTATGGTTATAGGCCATCAAAAAGGTGTCAATACTAAGATGCGTCAATACCGGAACTTTGGAATGGCCAATCCTGAAGGCTATCGAAAGGCACTTCGCTTGATGAAAATCGCAGAGAAGTTTGGATTTCCTGTGTTATCATTGATAGATACGCCTGGTGCTTATCCAGGCATAGAAGCTGAAGAAAGAGGTCAAGCAGAAGCTATAGCTATCAACCTATTTGAGATGGCTCAGTTGAAGGTGCCTATCCTTTGCTACATCATCGGAGAAGGCGCCTCTGGAGGAGCTTTAGGAATTGGGTTAGGAGATAGAGTATTCATGCTTGAGTATACTTGGTATACGGTTATTTCACCTGAATCATGCTCTTCTATACTATGGAGAACTTGGGACTATAAAGAAACTGCCGCTGAAGCTTTAAAACCTACATCAGATGACATGCTTGGATTTGGCTTGATCGATGGTATCATCAAAGAACCTATCGGAGGTGCCCATGCAGAGCCTGAGAAGATGGCCAGAGCGCTGAAGAAACACATCAAGGCTCAGCTAGATGAATTGATGCCGATCGATCCAGAAGAACTAGTAATGACCCGAATAAAAAAGTATGATAAGATGGGCAACTTTAAGTCGAAGAAGTAGCAGATATCATGCGAGGCATATTAAGAGACAGGTTATACAACAAGCACTACAACAAGTTAATCAGTTCGAGAAGCGGAAAGACTAAGAAGCAGTCTATAAATACATTCTCTTCTGTCACTATTCTCGCTCCAGTCAAATATCACAAAGTTGATGACCTCTTAAAAGCACATAAATACTTCAGTAAGCTCAATGTCGCTTGTGACATCTATGCGCTCGAAGAGAAAGCAGAAACCATGGACATGACTGCTAACATCACCATTATAAAAAGAGAAGAGTGCGAGTGGTATGGAGTACCCAGTCAAGAAATACTCATACAATGGTTGGCCAATAAAACTGACCTCTTAATCATGTCTAATCCTGACAGTCTTCCATTGATGAGATATCTTTGTGCAGCGTCTAACTGTAAGTTAAAATCTTCCATGGTTTATGAAGGTCAAGAAACATCGGACCTTGATATAGACTTATGGGTTGATGTAGACAATGCAAAATCCATACCTTTAGATAAGCAGTGTGATCTTACTTATTCCACTTTGACAAAACTAGGGATAAGACCACCTGTAATAGTTAAGTTTTGATTTTGAAATTATAAGGCTTGATTTATAGACAATCAACATTAGTTAAAGTACCATGAAGCATACATCATATATCGGAACAGGAGTAGCGTGTATCACACCATTTAAAAATGGTGAAGTAGACTTCGATGCTTTAAAAAAGATCATCGATCACATTCTAAATGGTGGTGTGGAGTATCTCGTAATGCTGGGATCTACAGGTGAGACTGCCACACTTAATCGTGAAGAAGCAAGAGCTGTTCTTGATGTCGCTATATCACATGTCAATAAAAGAGTACCCATAGTAGCTGGAAACTTTGCAGGAAATAATACTCTGGAAGTCGCAAATTATATTGAGGATTTTGACTTCACGGGAATAGACGCTATCCTAAGTAGTAGTCCAGCATATGTAAAACCTTCTCAAGAAGGAATATACAGACATTACATGGCACTTGAAGCAGCGAGCCCAGTGCCCATCATCATTTATAATGTGCCAGGCCGTACTGGTTCTAATCTTACTTGGAATACTACAGTTAGACTGGCGGAAGCGAGCCCAAAGTTTATTGGAATAAAAGAAGCAACGGGCGACCTCATCCAAACAACAAGAATTATAAAGAATAAGCCCGAAGATTTCTTTGTTACTTCTGGCGACGATGAAGTAGCAGTGCCCATGATGTCTGTTGGTGGACATGGCGTTATATCCGTGATAGGCAATGCTCTTCCATCTCAGTTTTCTAATCTCGTGAAAGCAGGATTAACAGGGGACTTTGATACAGCGAAGCAGATCAATGAAGATATCTATGATCTTCACAAATGGTTGTATATAGAAGGCAATCCTGTAGGCATCAAAACAGC
>CALHUZ010000143.1 GCA_938039305.1 uncultured Saprospiraceae bacterium | reverse complement strand
TCGTGGATGACGGCATGTGGCATAATGGTGCATGGTTGGGTGCGAGAACTGGTATCTACCGGAATACAAAAGCAAAAACTTGTACAGTTGTTTTAGATAACTCTTCAAGTATCTACATTGATGATATAGTAGCTACATTGGGACGTGCGAATGCTAAAGCAAGATAGCAAATGAATAAACATCCAGTAAAAGCATTTATATACCATTCAGTGAGTTGTACTTTATGGGAATGAATTCTAAGTCCCTTCTTACTAAATTTATATGAGCAAATTCTCCCAATTTCATTTTCTACTTAAGTTGTTGATTTGTGTCGTATTAGGAATCGGATTTGGTTATCTATATGCACACTATTTTTTTGAGCTCCCCTATACTTCGCCTTGGAAATATGTGATGGTTGCATTTTTTCTACCCGTGTACAGCATTACATTCATGCCTATTCTGACCTTGCTAAAAGTAGCTGACTACAAGTCAGAATTATTATTCGTCACCAAGGATGCAGGCAAGAATTATGACCTCCATTTTGGTTCTTTATTTGATTGTATTTTGAGTGGTTTGTTTTCGGGGAAGCGTGGTGGTTTCAAAGATTTGATGTTGTTTTTCTTGGTAGACGGAATGCTTAAGCTCGCTAATGACGTAGCATCTGGAAAAATTGATAAAGAAGCGGAGATAAGAGGTAGCTCATATTTTTTCAATGAAAAGACGGCTGCAAAGTTTGGCTTTGAATCTATGAAAATGAAGACAAGTCATAAGTACATACTCTATCTTAATTATTTAGAGATACTGCTAGTGTTTTCATTTTCAAAAGGAAGACTTGCTCGACCTAATATAGAAGATTTTCGTTCTGTAAAGACAACTGGAGCATCTCTAATAAAGCACAAAGAGTACATCGAGAAGCTGCACAAAGTATTGAAGAGAAAAGTTAAGCTGTAGGTGCTTGAATAATTAACCAATAAGTGCCGTCAATACTAAGCCTGAAAGGAAAAGGAATTATTTCTTTGGAGAGGTAAAGGATCATTTCCCCTCAAAGGATAGGTGAGCCAGTGTGTGGGTTAGTTGGCACAACATTTACCTCTTACTAACCTCACCCATCAGAAAGATCATCTCTCTTCCGATCTCTTCTACTTTTTCAAGATACATCTGATTCTCCATAGGAGTATCATCATATTCTTTGGGATCAAGATAGGGTAGTGAGATGCGATGTTCTGCGCCAGTGATGATCGGGCATTTCTGATCCGCGTGATCACAGACCATGAATGCTATAAAGTGCTTGCGCGGATTTGTGGGGTGATCATATACTTTGCTGTACATGATGTGCGGCTTCGGCATAGCCTCGAGGGCCTGGAGTGTATAGAAAGGATTGTCTCTTGGTCCATCTGTATGAAGGTGAAAAGCGGACTGTCTCAGTGCTACAACCATTCTTAGATTAAACGCGGTTGCTTCTGTACCTCCGCTCGACGCTTCGATATTATCGATGCCAAAGTACTGACAAGCAGCTACGATCCATGCTTCTGCCAGTTGGCTGCGACGAGAGTTGTGTGTACAAATCACTACGATCTTTGCACTGCCATTCTTAGTGATGCTTTCTTTTATTAGATCAGCGATTAGCCTAAGAAGCTTGAGGCGGCTCTCATCGATCTCACCACTTTGAAGTTTGAGTTTTTCTATAAGATTGAGTACGCCTTTGTTTTTCACACCTTACTTTTTATAACTACTTTATACTGCTCGTACTGACCGCGATTATTGACTAATGGTATCGTATGCTTCTTGAGACTTTTCCCATTTTGAAAAAGCATCTTCTAATTCTGCTTTTTTCGACTTATACTTTTCTAAAATATTTGCGGAAGCGGGATCCTCATAAAAACCATCAACGGCCATTTGAGCTTCTATAGTTTTGATTTCAGTTTCTAAGTTCGTGATGCGACGCTCAGCATTTTTTACTGACTTTTCTAATTCTTTCAGTTTCGCTTGATCCTCCTTGCTTAACTCTGGACGAGGTGCAGTTGATTGACCATTCTTTTTTCCATTTTTCTTACCCTTCTTTCCTTTTCCATTACCACCTGAACTATCGACAGTCTTATGCATCTCCACTTGACGGAGATTATCCAGTTCTCTTTTCTGTAAGAAGTAGTTGATGTCTCCAAGATATTCGAAGAGCTGCTTATCTCTAAACTCTATAGTACGATCAGTCAGATCTGCCATGAATGATCTATCGTGAGATACGATGATGAGTGTCCCATCATACTTCATTAATGCATTCTTGAGTACTTCTTTAGAAAGTATATCTAAGTGGTTAGTAGGCTCATCCAGTACAAGTAGATTAAAAGGATTAAGCAATAGACAAGCCAGTGCCAGTCTCGCGCGCTCACCTCCACTGAGTACAGATACCTTCTTTTCTTGATCTTCACCACTGAATAAGAAAGCACCTAAGATGCCTCTCAGCTTAGTTCGCATCTCCGGTGGACTATGGTCCTCCATTGTTTCCAGAAGTGTTTTCGTGCCACCTAAAGTCTCAGCTTGATTCTGCGCGTAGTAACCGATCGTCACATTATGCCCAAGTGCTACCTGACCTGCTGATGAGTTTAACTTATCGACGATGATCTTTGCAAGTGTTGTTTTACCCTGACCGTTCTGTCCGACGAATGAAACACGTTCTTCTCTTTCAACTATTAAACTGATATTTCTCAACACTTCCAGGTCGCCATAACTCTTGTCTATGTTCTTCGCATCCACTACTATCTGTCCCGATCTTGGTGCAGGAGGGAAGAGGATATTCATAGCTCCTACATCTTCTGGCTCTATCTCTATGCGCTCTACTTTGTCGAGTTGCTTCTGCATCGACTGCGCCATCTTTGTCTTAGTCGCCTTAGCCATGAATCGGCTGATCGTACGTTCTTTCTGAGCGATTGCTTTCTGCTGATTTTCAAATGAAGCCATCTGCTTCTCACGGCGATCTTTGCGAAGTACGAGGTACTTGCTATACCCAGCATTATAATCTTGCACTCTTCCGAGCTCTATCTCGATCGTTCGCTTAGTACAGTTATCTAAGAACTGCTGATCGTGAGATATGATGATGGCAGCACTTTGATAGTTCTGTATGAATTTCTCCAACCAGATGATAGATTCTATATCAAGGTGGTTAGTCGGCTCATCCAGTAGTAGATAATCCGGCTTTTTAAGAAGCATCTTCGCTAATACAATCCTCATCTGCCATCCACCACTGAATTCTTCAATCTTCCGACTGAAGTCACCCTGCTTAAATCCAAGTCCTTGTAGCACCTTGACAGCATCGCCTTCAGCAGAATCCCCACCGAGGTAAGCATACTGCTCATTGAGCGTAGAGAACTTTTCGAGCAGATCATAGTAATCGGTAGATTCATAATCAGTCCGAGTAGCGATCTCCTCGTTCATCTTATCGATCTGATCATTCAGTTCTTTAAGAGCAGAGAATGCCAGCATCGTCTCATCGATCACTGTTCTATGTTGCTCGATCTCGATCTCCTGATGTAGGAATGCCAGCGTAGAGTTAGACGGCTGAGTGATGTCACCTCCCATCGGAGATACCTCGCGAGCCAATATCTTCAGCAGAGTAGACTTGCCGGCACCATTACGCCCGACCAATCCTACCTTGTCTTTATTCTTGATAATTACACTGATGTGATCAAGTAGTACGCGGTCCCCGTATTGGACAAATATGTTAGTAGCTGTAAGCAAGTCAGATTACATTTATTGATAATGTGTGCAAAGATAGATTTATCGCAGGTCTTTTATACTATGACTACTGACACTTAAGAGTCTACTATCGGTCATGCCAAATGTTCTATTTCCATTAGCCGTAAGACGGCAAAGGTTATTGGGTGAATTCATGATGAAAGGTCAAAGACCTTCATCTTAATGACTGCATTTTTTTTTACAATTGGTTTTAACCCATTGCATAATGGTTTATTGTTTGGATTGTGTAGGCGCCCTTGCCTCACATAAAGCATGGGAAATTATTATGAAAGGTCAAAGACCTTCATCAAATCAGTGAGCTGATAGAGCGATTTGGTAAAGAGCCCATTATAGGTATTAACCACATCCGAAACATTTGTCACACGGAGCGATAAAAGAATTGGATATGAGTATTCCGATCATTATTGCATATTTACGATACCGACTGTAAGACAGGATAAAATAGACTATTCTCATTATCTGACTCATAACTCAATCAGCCTAATATGAAGCCTATCAAACATGTTGTTTTAGCAATAATTAGTCTCCTAATACTAATTAGTTGTTCTCCCCAAAGGTTTATTTTCGATGGAAGCAGATTAAAAGAAGGTAAGGCGGCTTATTTGGGGCAAATCAAACACAACTTGTTTATCAATAGTCAAGGTGAGGGGGCATTGTCTAAAAAAGATACTCATGTCAATGTCTTCGAATATAGTGATGAGGAATTTATGAGTCCTTATGAAGTGTCAAGAATCAAACTTCAACCAAATATGAATTATACTGTAGAGGTAAACAGTATATCAGCAACGAGTTTTGGAATGGGGAATAAAATACCCGTTTTACATCCTCTTATCAAAGTTATGACACAGGATGGCGAAAGTTTAGATGTTGAAGTTTTAGACTATTCGCTTGGTGGTAGAGGGGTAAATACTAAATGGCTTATTAAAAGTCAAGATGTCGCTAAAACTTACAATATTGTTGTCTTTGCGGATCGAAGTAGGTATAGCGGAAGCAATGCTAAGGTAAATCAATGGGTAATTTTTGGTAGTACATCGCCCTTGTTATTCTTACCAATACAATTAAAAAGGGAAATCCTTCGAGTACCTTATGGAAAATATAAGATCAAGGTGATTAACTTCGATAATTCTCACCGAAACCCGAAACTTAAAACCCTCCAAAAAGTTAATTAGAAGTGAGATGTACACTTTTGAATTACCTGTAATTTCTAATTTATTGAGCCTTCTGATTGATTCGGCTATCATTGCGCCGAAGACTCCTTAAATAGATTGTGGATCACAAACATTTTGAGCAACAAAGACGAATCTGTATTTATGCATAAAAAGATATTTGTACAGATAAAACAGTCTACAGCCACAGAGTGGCGAAATATTTATAGCCGATGGTTTTAACCATCGGTTTTTGTTCAAACTACGAAACATGTTTGGCGTGCGTTTTTGACCAAAAACCATGAGAAACAATCGAATAGAAGTGTTTTGTTGATTAACAATTGCTAAGTGAACCTGCTTGTTAGTTACAATGCACTAAAGACACATTGTCAACTTTATGAAAGTAGTCAATCAGCGCTTTGCGGCGGGTGGCTGGTCAGGTACGCGGAGCGATTTAGCTGACCGAGATTTTTTGTTTCGTTTTTATCAATTGAAAAATGAAAGTGCGATGTGATGAGACGTATAACCAAATTGATTCCGCTCATCCATAATGTTAAGAGACCGAACTGACCAAGAAATCAAAAGAATATATAAATTGAAATTCCATAATCACGCTGGCGCCCGAGCCATATCCTCCTTCAAATACGCAGCTCCTCTCCAAAACAAAAACGCCGCTAACAAACTTGCGATCAGCGAAAGACTTAGAGACCATCGTATGGAAGTAGCTCCATACTCAGGAGCTAATAGATCACTGACAAATCCAAAGAACACTGGCCCAAGACCAAGTCCTATCAGATTTAATACCAGGAACAATACTGCAGAAGCCAAAGCCCTCATCCTGATACCCACCAAACTATGTGTCATCGCTATCGAAGGAGCCAGATAAAGCGTCCAAAGTATCTTATATCCAGCGATAGATCCAAGGACGAGATACTTGCTTTCGGAGAATAAAAATATCAATGTCAACGGTGTGCTCACCAGTATCGCTATAGCTGGTATGATGAGGTACCATTTCGGTTCAACCTGACCATATCGATCACCTAAATAACCACCAAGCCAGATGCCAAGTGCGCCACCAAGACCAATAGTCAGTGATAGCCAAGTTCCAATCTCACCACTTTCCATCCCATGTAATCGTACTAAGAATGAAGGCGTCCAGTTACCCACTCCATACAAGACGAATGAGTTGAGCCCGCAAGCGATAGCGATATAGACGAATGACTTCCGAGTCATAAGCAGCTTGATGACATCCATAAGAGAGGGCATCATGATGTCCTCAGTCTTTACATTGTCTGAGTGTCCTCGTATAGGTTCTTTCACAGTGAAGTAGAAGATGACAGCATAGATGACACCAGGCAATCCTAAAACCATCAAAGCCTTACGCCAACCCATGTATACGTCCAACCAACCACCTAATAGATAACCGAGTAAAATACCAATATAGATGCCCATCGAATATATAGATATCGCTGTGGCTCTTTGTTCTTTTGGGTAGTAATCCGAGATCATCGAATGTGCCGGAGGACTTCCACCTGCTTCGCCGATACCTACACCGATGCGAGCCAGAAGCAACTGCCAGAAGTTATTCGCCAATCCAGATATCGCAGTCATCGCACTCCACACGGCAAGGGCTACTGTTATGATATTACGTCGAGAACTCTTGTCTGCAAGTCGTGCAACAGGTAGACCAAGCGTCACGTAAAATATAGAGAATGCAAACCCTGTCAAGAGGCCTAATTGGGTATCTGAAAGATCAAGATCTGTCTTGATGCTTTCTTGAAGGATCACCAAGATCTGACGGTCTATAAAATTGAATATATACACACCAGTCAGAGCGAGTAAGACATATCTCCTGTATCCGCTGCTATACTTTGGTTTAAGTTCTTGTTCTGGTGTGGTCGACAA
>CALHUZ010000142.1 GCA_938039305.1 uncultured Saprospiraceae bacterium | reverse complement strand
TCGATTAAAACTATTCTTTGGGATCTCGATAAGCATCTTGATAAAGCAGTTGCTTCTAAAAGTCTCATCGTTACGCAGGTATCTGGAGGCATACTTATCAAGAGACTCTATTCTGTCGATGGCCTTATTGTATTGCTTTCTGACTATGAAGAAGATCATCTGTGCAATAAGAATAGGTATATTCATTGCCCTCTTATCTTTAGAGAACCTTGGTTGATCGTTTATGAACTTTTGTATGCTGAATCTTTTTCGTCTTCCATCGTATGAGGCGCTGTCAGTTTCTAATACTAGGCTGATATAAGCTTCATAGAGGAGCCATTGATCTTGCATCTTTTTTGTGGATGAGACTTGTGCTTTTTTATTGATAGATTCAAAGTAGAATTTCACAGCTGTATTGAAATCTCCTTTGTGAAAATAGAGAATAAGCTCATTTTCTGCGATTCTATACCACGCAGGAGAATAAGGAGATAGAAGGCGTTTAGTCTTGTCAATTAAGGTAAGTGCTGTTTCATATTCTCTATGTTGAATAAGATATACAACTTGAATAAGGGCATATAAGTTTTTACCCGGTGTATAGTTGAATGGAAGAGTTTCGAAATATTTTAATGCACGAACGGCTAGTTCAAGTACTTTAACATGGTTTTTGTCGTGAGTATATTTTAAATACTTGATGTAGAAGAAATAGAAGTGAAAATAAAAAGACGGAATTGAATTTTCATATGTGTGGTATTCTTTAATTATTTGATCACATTTCTCTACAAGCAAAGCGTTAGTAGCAACAGATTGAGTAGTCACTCTAACCAGTTGGTTGTATTCAATCTCTAGAGATTTTTCAATTTCGTAATATTTGAGGTAAAGTTTGAATTGTTTGAAAGCTGATTCAAAGCCTTTAAAATCACCCATCTGATTTTTAGTTGAGTAGATGATTCTGTATGCTTGAAAGCTTAAGTTAAGAAAGTAGAACTTATTTGACTTTGATACGAGGGTTTCGGCTACAACTATAGCTGCGGTTCTTAGAACAAGTGTGTTTAATAGCTCTGCGAGAAGGAGGAGTTTGTGGCAATCGTAGTATTGAAGTCCTAAAGTTCTGGATTTTGGGAACCCTCCATTCATTAGAAGTATATGGTCCAGAGCGAAGTATAGAAATTCCTTTGTCTCCTTTTTTCCAACACTTTCAGGAATATCAGACAATTCTACTTCATCTAACGTTTTTGTCACATTATATTCATGAAGCATGTATACGCTCAAGTTTTCTTCGGCAGAAGTAGGCCCTTTTGAAATCCTTAGGGCCTTAAATAGCTCAAAAGTTGCGAGGTGATACATTTATTAATTTTACAGCAAGTTGATTATGAGGAAGTTATGTGATTTTTTATCTTCTGAATGGCTAAAATATGCAATAATATTGGGTAATTCTTGTCCATGCATCTGATTCTAATGAACATAAATTTGTCATATAAATAATAATAATGAATACATCAACATTTACTTTACTAGAAGACGTAGACGGACTATAGTCCGACTCTTTAAAATATAGGTACGTTAAAGGTATCTACCCCTTTCCCTCAACGATAAAGGGGTAGTTCCTTTTTTAACAGACCTGTTGCTACAGAGCTAAGTGACCACAAGAGTGGAAGAGCTTAGAATTAATGTGCCAAACAATTTACTTAGACTTATGACCCCAAATCGTAGGTCTTTTTTATTGAGAAAGGTTGTGATTCTTTGATTCACCGAATGGGCTATATTCATGTTGTTCGACATTTAGTGAATACCCAATAGTACAATTGGCCCTTGTTTATGAACATATGCAAGACGACTCTAAAACTTTAACATTTGTATTCGTCTAAAATATTGACATATTTCTGAGCATTAATCGTAGTTGTCAGTGTTTAAACGATAATGTTAAAACAGGAATACTATTAGGTGTCATTATTAAGAAGGATAAAATAGGTGAAACCTCTAAGTATTGTGGTTCGATACGAGGTCTATTGATTCATAATAGGCTTTAAATCAGCTTCTTATGATGATTTTTTGTATTTGAACGATATTAGAAAAGGTCAAAAAATTCATGATAACTGTCTATTGAATAACTCTATGTGTCTCTATCTTTGTATCAACATCTACTAAAAAACTGAATAGATTATTAGTGAATATTATCACTCTAAGAATATAGGTACGTTAGAGGCAACTGTTGGTCGGCCCTGAAAAGGGTTGACTGGCAGTTCCTTTTTTATTAAATTTAAACATCGAAAACATGATTACAGCTACTAAAAAGAAAGTTGCCGTTTTTGAGACAATTATTGAGAACAAGAGCTTTAAGACAAAAGTTTTAGAAGACCAAGGAGTTCCAGTTTTTAAATTTAGGACTATGATCTCTGAGATGAGCATGTATGGCTCAGATCTTATGTTAGAGTCTATTTAGGAACTTGATTTAAATAATAATTAAGTACTGCATTCAACCATAAGCAGATATTTATTTAAAGATTGTTTTCACGGAGGGATTAGGTAATTCTAATCCAGGGATTATAGGAGGTTAACTTAGCGGTTAGCCTCCTTTTTCTTTTTTAGGATTAGATCATATTACTTTTGTAGTTATGATTGAGATACAGAATAAGCATATATCTATAGGCGTCAAAAAAAAAGGCGCGGAGCTATCCAGTATAAAGTCAAAAGAATCGAATACCGAATATCTCTGGCAAGCGCATCCCGATCATTGGGGGCGCCACTCTTGTATCTTATTTCCAGTTATAGGATGTGTGATAGATGATTCTATCATCATTGACGATGTGAAGTATCCCATGTTAAAGCATGGCATATTAAGAGATCGTGAGTTTGAGCTTACGGAGCGGAGTCAAGATAGATTGGTTTTTACTATGTCAAGTGATGCGGATACTTTGAAGATGTACCCATTTGATTTTACGTTTAAAGCCATATATACTCTTGAGGAAAGCATATGTAAGATTAGATATGAAGTCTCTACCGATGGAGTAGTCCCCATCCCTTTTAACATAGGCGGCCATCCTGCTTTTAACTGTCCTCTTGATAAGGACAAGAAAAGGAGTGATTACAGTTTAATATTTAACGAAAGTGAAGATCAGAGCTCTCCTATCATAGATCAGAATGGAATGATTTCGCCTGAGCTTCAGTTGGTTCTTGATAGTTCAAAAACGCTCAGGATAACAGATGAGCTATTCGATCACGATGCGTTGATCTTGGAGGATACCAAGTCTCATCAAGTGTCATTAGTTGATGATCATGGTGATGTCAAGTGGACTTTTGAATATAAGGGGTTTACACATCTGGGTATTTGGTCCGCGAGTAGAACGGCTCCTTTTGTTTGTATAGAGCCTTGGTATGGGGTGGCTGCTGTTAAAGGGGCTACGGGTGTATATGTTGAGAAGAAGGCGATACAATGGGTGAAGCCAAGAGAAATATGGTCTTGCGAACATAGTGTGTTTATTGAGCCTAAGCACTAAAGTAAACTCGAGATTAGAGTAGCTACCTATCCCTTAAGCAGGACGTCTACATAGTTATCATAACTTGCTTGCAACACCATTTATAACCTGAGGGTAAAAATGATGCTCAAGTCTAAGGACTGACTTCCCTATCTGTTCTGGTGTCCAATCAGCTTCTAATAAACACTGTGACTGAAAGATCATATGACCCTCATCGTATTTGTCATTGACATAGTGAATCGTAATACCAGATTTTTCATCTCCGTTCCGCTTGACGGCTTCATGAACATGGTGACCATAAAATCCTTTGCCTCCATATTTGGGAAGAAGTGCTGGATGAATATTTAGAATCCTTCTTGGATATGCTTTAACCAGATAGCTCGGAATCAGCCATAAGAATCCAGCAAGTACTATTAATCTTACTTCACGATCACTTAAGTACTCTGCTATTGCTTCACTTTTGTAAAAGGTCTCTCGATCAAAGACTTTGATGTCTATGCCTTTAGACTTTGCGAAAGAAAGAACTCCCGCATCTTCTTTATTGCTAAGGATACAATCGATCTCAAAGCTTGTATCCAAACCTTGGCTGTAATGGTATATCGCTTGTGCGTTGCTGCCTCTACCTGACGCGAGTACGGCTACTTTAA
The DNA here is from genome assembly GCA_938039305.1 of uncultured Saprospiraceae bacterium. GTDB lineage: Bacteria > Bacteroidota > Bacteroidia > Chitinophagales > Saprospiraceae > JAJRXG01. The sequence continues at coordinate 9,490 of CALHUZ010000142.1, read as the reverse complement.
CCTTTGAAGAACGAGATGCCTTAGTCATCGCGCAAAATTAATCAATTGGCCTGATGTGTAGGGTATAGTAGTGGTGGGGAATCTTAAAGATTATCTCTTTTAACCTCGTGATCTTTGATACCTGTAGTTGTTTGATCTTCGTCTAAGGGTAAAGCAACTCTCTCTTCAGCTAACTTAGCTTGACCGATTCTTAAGTCGTATTCTGGGTCATTTCGATGCCCAAATGTCTTCGATCCATATGATCTTACTCTATAGAGGTTTCTAAGTATATCCATAGATCTGCCCTTTACCACAGTTGTATCTAACTCTGTAGCATGACCATATAGGTATTGTAGTCCTGCAATTGCTTTGAGCTGGTCACGTATGATGTAAGGACGCTCAAAGTGATCAACTATTCTGTGAGCCTTATTGCTCATCTGAGCGATGTATATTTCTTTAATCTTGTTTTCTACAAAAGTTCTACGAGAGAGACCTTTTAAAACAATCTTATCTCTGATCCAGAACTTTATGCCTTGCCTTTCATAGAGTTTGTCACAGCCAGAAGTGTCGTATAATTCATAATGGCCTAATATTTCCAGATTAACTATCTTCTTAAAGAGCATGGAATCATTGATCGATATATCTTCTTCATCGATGCACACTTTGACTTTAAAAGGAGCTATATAAAATGCTATCTCAGCCCCATCTATACTATCTATGCGGTCTCTATTGTCGGATATCTTTTGAACATCTTTTTCCAATAACTTTGGATAGTCGGGATTGAAAGCGAGAACTCCATCTTCATAATTATTGTAAGTGATCAGCTCTCCAGTTGTGAAGATGTCTCCTTCTTTAGGATGGTAATTATAGTCAAGGTCTGTCCACTTCAGCTCGTGACTCGTGATGCTGAGATAACCGATGTGCAATACTCCAAAATGTTCTAAGACGACACCTAATGTGATGAGCGCGGGTAAGATGTAATAAGCATACCTCTTCATATGCTGTACAAATTATCAAAAACTTATATCTATAACAACTGACGGAGCGTCGTTAGGATATCATTAAGAATCAGAAGAAGTACTGTTGAACAAGAATAAATATGGCTATGTATTAGAATTGCTTAATTACCTTCTCGATGATGTCACAGCACTCATGTATTTGTTCTTCTGAGATCACTAAAGGTGGAGCAAATCGGATGATATTGCCATGGGTAGGTTTTGCTAATAGTCCTGCAGATGATAACGCTACGCAAATATTCCAAGCAGTTTTACTTTCAGGGCTATCGTTGATGAGCACCGCATTAAGGAGGCCTTTTCCTCTGACTTTTGAAAGGACATCGTATTTGTCGACAAGTGTCTGCATCCGATCTCTGAATAGTTGTCCAAGGACTCGAGCATTTTGAGCCAGCTTTTCATCATGAAGTACATCGAGTGCAGTCATAGCGATCGCACAGGCCAAAGGATTGCCGCCATAAGTACTACCATGTTGTCCCGGCTGTATCACTTCCATGATGTGATCGTTAGCCAAGACTGCAGATACTGGGTATGCACCACCTGATAAGGCTTTGCCAAGTATCAGTATATCTGGAGTAGTATAGCTTGCTTGTTGTTCGCATTGATGTGCACAAGTGCAATCTCCACATATAGCTAATAGACTTCCTGTTCTTGCAAGACCAGTCTGTATCTCATCCGCTATGAAAAGTACATTGTGCTCTTTGCATAGAGCTGCACATTGTGGTAAGAAGTCAGCATCTGGAACAAACACTCCTGCTTCTCCTTGAATCGGCTCTACTAAAAAGCCAGCAACACTGTCTCCTTGGTCTTCTAATATTTGCTGTAAAGCGGAAACATCATTGTAAGGGATAGATATAAAGCCGGGTGTATATGGTCCAAAATGCCCCTTTGCATCAGGATCACTTGAGAAAGAAATAATGGTAACTGTTCTTCCGTGGAAGTTCTGACCGCATACGATAATCTTTGCTTCTCCATTTGGGATACCTTTCTTCTCATAACCCCACTTTCTACAGATCTTTATAGCTGTCTCCACTCCTTCCGCTCCACTATTCATAGGAAGCACTTTGTCAAAGCCAAAATACTCAGTCACATACTTCTCGTAAATACCCAGCTTGTCACTATGAAAAGCTCTTGAAGTCAATGCCAATGTACTGGCTTGATCAATAGTGGTCTGAACAATACGTGGATGGCAATGCCCCTGATTAACAGCAGAATAGGCTGATAGAAAATCAAAATATTTCTTTCCTTCTACGTCCCAGACATATACTCCTTCACCCTTGCTTAGTACTACAGGAAGTGGGTGATAGTTATGAGCACCATACTGGTTTTCATAACCGATTAATTCTTCTGATGAGAGCTTAGTTGCGTTAGCCATAATAGGATGTTTTTCCAATTTCAAATGTACATAAAATGCAGGCATGCTTTTCGATTCTTCATATTCCTTATCTTGCCAAGGATGAAGAAGATACTAGTAACAACAGGAGGAGGTGATTGCCCAGGCTTGAATGCAGTGATAAGAGGAATATCAAGAGCAGCTAAACACTATGGTGATATAGAAGTGTGGGGTAGTAAGGAAGCATTTAACGGAATCATGAGCACTCCACCAGAGCTCGTAAGGCTTAATAAGAAGGCTACAGCAGGCATACATGTAAGAGGGGGCACGATCATAGGAACTACCAATAAAGGAAATCCACTGGCCTATCCAAAACTTCAGCCTGATGGCTCGTTTGTCACCATAGATAGATCAAAAGAACTCTTAAAGAAGATTAAGAAAGGTGGATTTGATGCGGTGATCAATGTAGGCGGCGATGGAAGCCAAAAGATCAGTCAAGAACTCTATGAGAAAGGACTGAATATAGTAGGAGTGCCTAAGACTATAGACAATGACTTGTCGGCAACAGACAGGACATTTGGATTTGCAACTGCTGTGCAGATCGCAACTGATTGTTTTGATAAATTGGTCACGACGGCAGAAAGCCATCATCGAGTGATCATCATGGAAGTCATGGGACGAGATGCTGGATGGATAGGTCTACATACTGCCATAGCTGGGGGTGCCGAGATATGCTTGATTCCTGAGATTCCATATGACATCAAGAAGGTAGTCAAGAAGATCAATAAGCGTTATAAAAAGGGTAGAGGCTTTGTCAATATTGTGATCTCCGAAGGAGCGAAAGCAAAAGATGGTGAGATCACTGGTTCTGCTGCAGCTGACGGAGATACTCACATAAAATTTGGCGGAGTTGCTAATGTGCTAAGACATCAATTAGAAGCTAATGGTTGTAAGGGCCAAGTGAGATCTACGATACTCGGACATATACAAAGAGGAGGAACGCCAAGTGCATACGATAGAATTCTTGCCACCTCTATGGGAGTCAAAGCTCTCGAACTTGTCCGTGAAAAGAAATTTGGACAGATGGTTTCATTTAAGAATGATTCAATTACTTCAGTAACACTTAAAGAGGCCACTGAAGAATATAACGTTGTGAAAATGGACAACTACCTTTTGGATGTAGCAAGGAAGATGGGAATTAGTTTTGGAGATTAATCAATTTGTTTGGCATTGGTTTTTATTCACCTCTGAGAGGTGATTTTTATAAGTGCGCCAACCTGAAGGACAGTAGCGTTTTTTAAAAAGAATGACAATTGGAATGATCTCTCTAAGGTATTAAACCATGCTTTAGCTTGGTTTAAAAAAAAGCAGGGAGAATTTTAGGCTTTTGCCTTTAATGTTGCGGAGCGATAATTTGAAAATTGCAGTATTCGTTAAAGGCTAAAGCCAGTTCGGTATAACTGGTATATACGCCAACCTGAAGGATGGCGTAAAAGCCAAAATCATCTTGTGAGTTTTTTCCTTATGTAGAAGCTAATTGTTTAAGACTAACGACTTCGGAAAGTCGAACGTTTTCTATTCTTCAGTTTTCAAAATCTGTGCATCACGATTAACGATGATGCTGGCATTGAGTTCAAAGCCCGCCAGAATTATAAACGCATTGATCTGTAGCCATAAGAGCATAATGATCAAAGTTGCGATGGATCCATAAATCTCATTGTATTTGCCGAAGTTATTCAAGAAATAAAAGAATCCAAGTGTTGCTACGAGTGAGAAGACAGTTGCAACAATAGCTCCAGGGTTGATGATTTTTAAAGGTCGATAAGTGGAAGGTCCATATCTGTAAATGATGCTAATCACCAAATAGAATAAAAGGAAGACCACTGTCCACTTTAGGATGTAGAGTATAATACTCTTCAGGAACCCTATGTTAATAGTCTGTATAAGATGATCTATCTCTTGCTGTCCCATTACTATAAGAACCACAGCAATAATAAGGATCAAAGAAAGAAGGACTGTCAAGTTAAGTGCGATCAGTCTTTTCTTTAGGTAGCTTCTGGAACGAAAAGATTCTGAATATGATTTATCAAAACCATACATCAGTGTAAGCATGCCGGAGGATGCAAAAAAAGCTGCAAATAAAATTCCAATTCCCTGAACACCAAAGATGCCTTCTGGATTAATTCCATCGACCATTTTTTGAAAAGCATCCATGGCATAATCAGGTATTACTCCTTCAAGATTAGACTCGAAGTTGTTGATTTTTTCATTTACCCATGAGGCATATCTTATGATAGGCAAAACGAAAATGATGAATGGGAATAAAGAAAGAAAGAAGCTAAAGGCTACAGAATTAGCCCTCGTCATGATATCATCTTTCTTAAGTTCTGCGTATATAAAAGTGGCGATATTGTATAATGGAACTTTGCTGAAACCAGGAAGGCTAATACTCTTAGACCAAGTTTCTAATTGTAAAACTCTTTGTGGTCCTAACAACCAGATTTTAAATTCTTTCCATTTTTTTTTCAAAAGAATGGTTTGAATTTATCAAGTAAAAAGGGTGGGCAGGATATGTTTTTGTTGTTTTTCATATCCACATAGAATAGCTTAACTTCTCCAGTATTGAGTAATTGTTCTTCTTCATTGTATATCTCATGATGAAAATGAAGCATGCGCTTTGGTAATTCTCTAAGTTCAGTATGTATGGTGAGCAGATGATCGTACTTGGCTGGCAGCTTGTATCGGCACTCCATGGAAAGAACAGGCATCATGACATGAAACTCATCTTCACATTCTTGATAAGAGATGCCAGTAGTTCTTAAGAGCTCAGCTCTGCCTATCTCATATAGCTTAGCATAGTGACCATAATATAGATAGCCCATTTTATCGGTATCGGCATATCTTACTCTAAGTGGATGTGTCCCTTTTAGCATATTAGCTGAGCGTTGATCTTTGAATAGGACAAGTCATGCAGTGAGATCCTCCACGTGCCCGAGAAAGCTCAGCAGAAGGGATGGTGATAATTGTTTTTTCAAGATTTTCAATAAAAGAAGAATCAGAAACGGCATGCTTAAAAAGATCCTCTGCGTCGATTACTTTGTATCCAGCTTTTTCAAAGGCGATCAAAGTTTTAAGATTGCGATCGTATGAGATCGCAACGCCTGGTCGTACAGACACTAGGTTCACACCATCCGTCCACTGCTCGCGTTCTTGATATGGAGATTCACCATCACCTGCGAATACATACCTCATGTCAGGATTGATCTCAGTATTGATGTAATCTTTAATAGAAGGATACATAACTTCTTCACCATTAGATCTATATACTATCACATTAGATCCTTCTCCATCATAGACTATAGGCTTATAACAAGAAACGATGTTGCGATCTACTCTTGTGAAAATCGTGTCTATATGCATGAAGCTTCGCTCATTTGGGATATTGATCTGCGCAACATTAGCGACTAAGCCTTTTTTGAATATTTGTTCCTTAATACTGTGGAAGGCATATGGAGTAGTTCTTTCACTACATCCTATCATCAGATGATCTTCATCAAACATCATGATATCGCCACCTTCAGCACTCACTCTTTCTGCCTTCTTCGAAGGAGGAAAAAGGTCTCGATCATTCATGTCGATGACTTTACCATTAGCCTTGGCCTCTTCAAATAAAGGATGGTATTTGAAGATAAACCGACTAAGCAAATTCTCTCTATACCTTGCTTCTTTGGCTGCCTTAGTGATCAATATGTGGTCCTTAATGGTTACCGCGATATCTCGAGTAAACATATAGTTTGGAATCGGGTCAAATAGGATTCGATCTTCGCTCTCCAGGTATCCAGTAATGAGTAGTCGTGCAAGATCAGCATCTGACATCCCTTCCATAAAGCGATCAAATGAAGGTGGTAATTCCTCAAAGTCGATAACTCTATCGATTAGCTCTTCCTTAACCGCATCACAAGCCTCAATAGCTTCGGTGATTAATTGATGAGTCTCGAGTACATTCTCCTCACCTACGAATAAGTGCAGTATGCGAAGAAACGTTCTATACTCTTCATTCATCAAAGGGTAAAAGACGATATCATCGAAAAGTAAGCTCTCTGCTCTCTTTGGGGATATACGCGATATTCCGTCATCCGGAAAATGTACTATCACTGTCTTTAAAGTCCCTATCTCATTGTCTACAAACATAATTCCTAGCTATGGTCATTTCCTATCGAGCAAATGTAAGCATATTAGGAGATCAGAATGAAGCTATATGACCTTCTTACTTGATTGCTACAAATTGTCAGGATCAAAGTCATCAAACATATTCGCTAAAGGATCTGAGAAAGTGAACTGAGTATCCAGAACGTTCTTACCGATAACTTCATGTGCAGCTAATCCGTGTAATACTAATTCTTTGTAGAAATACACCTGATCCTTATCACCTGGTAAGTGCTTGATTGGAATGTCTAATCCATCCACTTTATCAAGCTTAGCTCTAAAGCTTTTTTCGCTATCATCATTTAGTAAGTCTATTTTATTTCCCGCTGCGAACCATTCTTTGATTTTGACGAATGGATCATTCGCATCAAGTTTGACTGACTGATCAGGATCCGGGAATAGCTGTCCAAAAATATCTTTTATAGATTTATTGACAAGGTCCATGGCTACTGCATAGGTTCCCATTTGCTCTCCTTCGTAGACTAACTCTACCTTACCTGTGATAGCTGGAATCACACCCCAGAAGTCTGTGATTCTGGCAGACGTTTTTTTATCGCCATTGATTAACATTCTTCTTTCAGCAGCACTGATCAGATTTTCCCTTGCAGAGATACTGAGTCTTGCTGACACTCCTGATTTCTCATCTATAAACTCACTCTCGCGTGCTTGAAAAGATATCATTTCAAGTATGTTCTTTACTTCATCTGTAACGTGCACAGCTTTTTGCTGTTCTGATGTGATGTCTGCTTCTTGCTCAGTGATGGCCAATGCAATTTCAGGATCTTTAGGATAGTGAGTCAGAATCTGACTTTCTATTCTATCCTTTAGAGGAGTTACTATACTTCCTCTATTGGTATAATCTTCTGGATTAGCTGTGAATACAAATTGTATATCGAGTGGAAATCTCAATTTGAATCCTCTGATCTGAAGATCTCCTTCTTGTAGAATATTGAAAAGTGAAACTTGAATTCTGGCTTGAAGATCTGGAAGCTCGTTTAACACAAATATTGATCTGTTTGCACGAGGTACAAGGCCAAAGTGAATCACGCGCTCATCTGCATATGAAAGCCTAAGTGATGCTGCTTTGATCGGATCTACATCACCGATCAAGTCGGCAACACTTACATCCGGAGTAGCGAGTTTTTCAACAAATCTATCACTTCTATGTACCCACGCAACTGGTGTTTTGTCACCATGCTCTTCGATAAGATCTATTGCAAATCTTGATAGTGGTTGAAGTGGATCATCGTTGATCTCAGAACCATCGACCACAGGCATATACTCATCTAATAACTGAGTCATCATGCGAGCGATTCTTGTTTTGGCTTGACCTCTAAGACCTAATAGTAAGATGTTGTGTCTGGATAGGATAGCTCTCTCGATATCTGGCAGCACCGTATCATCAAAACCGATGATGCCATCAAATATCTTTTCCTTCTTTTTGATTTTAGAGATGAGGTTCTCTCTAAGCTCTTCTTTGATGGTTCTTGATTTGTAACCGCTTTTCTTTAGCGCACCAAGTGTTTTTATTTTTGGAATACTCAAGTTGTATGTCTTTTAAAATTCAAATGAGAACTCTGTCTCAATTAATAAATATGCTTGTTAGAATTATAATCGCTTCTCTGCGTGATTCTAATTTTTACGTTTTCTTTTGTTGTCTTTATAATCCATAAAGATGAATTCTCCAAGCCCTTGCAAGCCGCTATAGAAAGCCTTGCCGCCATTGGCTCTTGTAAATTGATCTACGAAGTTTCGTAAGTATGGATCAGTGGCTATCATGAATGTTGTGATAGGGACTCCTAGCTTTCTGCATTTGGTCGCAAGACCTAAAGTTCTATTTAGAATTTTGCGGTCCAATCCAAATGCATTTTTATAGTACTTCTTACCTTTCTTCAAGCAAGTGGGCTTGCCATCGGTGATCATCATGATCTGCTTGTTGGCGTTTTTTCGTCGTCTTAGAATGTCCATCGCAAGTTCAAGTCCTGCTACAGTATTAGTATGATATGGTCCAACCTGTAGATAGGGAAGGTCTTTGACTTCTATCTTCCAGGCATCATTACCAAAGACGATGATATCTAAAGTGTCTTTAGGATATCTAGTCTTGATTAATTCGGCAAGAGCCATTGCCACTTTCTTCGCTGGTGTGATTCTGTCCTCGCCATAAAGTATCATGGAGTGGGAGATATCAATCATCAGCACTGTGGAAGTCTGACTCTTGTAGAAAGTCTCATGGACTTCAAGATCATTTTGCGTCAGCTGAAAATCATCGATGCCATGGTTTATCTGAGCATTTCGAAGTGATTCACTTATGGCTATGTTATCCAGCTTATCGCCAAATTCAAAAGGCCTTATTTCTGCGTTTGATTCATCACCTATGCCAGTATTTTTTGTGATATGATTGCCCGATTTGGACTTCTGAAGTTGATCAAAGATGTCGTCAAGCGCTTTGCGACGAAGTTCTATCTCCATCTTAGCTGTCGGATTAAATATACCGCCACCTTGACCTTTGCCTTCTGCTATATATCCTTTATCGATGAGATCTTGGATGAAGTCGGCTAAGCCATACTCATCATCTGTGAGCTCATACTGTTTATCGAGTTCAGTAAGCCAAGATAGAGCTTCACTGACATCCCCGGATGTGTAAACTAGGAGGTCTTGGAATACCTTCAGCAAACGCTGGAAGGGATCATCTGACTGACCTGCTGCTTCCTGTTCTGTGAATCTCCATCCTATCATAGCTCTATATAACACTAAAGGTATGCTAAAGTTGTCGTGAAACCTCCAATAATCAAATCAGCATAATCAGATTATTCTGATTTATCAGATAATTAGTGTATTTTTGAATAGTCGCTTTCAGTTTTGATTGCGAGCGCTAACAAATTAAGAATATGAGTGACAATACATGTTGTGAAGTTGAAGCAATCGTCAGTTTTGATGAAAGAGGGCAGTTGGTTATTCC
>CALHUZ010000141.1 GCA_938039305.1 uncultured Saprospiraceae bacterium | reverse complement strand
GTGAGCGTAGAAAGGTTTTCCATCACTGGTGTTGAAATACCATTGTAGCCGTATTTTAAAAACACGGCCTTGATAACTCCAAATATGTAATCTCTCTTAGCTACTTGCTCAGGTAGAAAGTCTCGGGTTCCCTTAGGGATGCTTGGCTTACTCATGGATGGCTCAACTACTTAAAATGCTGACGAAAATTGACTTAAGAATCTATTGTCATTTTCAAATAGCATCCTGATATCACTGATATTATACTTCTGCATAGCCGAACGCTCGATACCGATACCAAACGCATATCCTGAATATAACTTCGAGTCGATGCCACAGTTGTCCAAAACATTAGGATCAATCATACCACAGCCCAATACTTCTAACCAGCCCGTGCCTTTAGTTAATTTTTTGGCCGTCGTTGTCTCTGTACCTAACCAAACGTCCATCTCCGCACTTGGCTCTGTGAAAGGAAAATAACTCGGTCTTAATCTGATCTTAGTTTCTGCACCATACATCTCCTTAGCAAAGTACAATAGCGTCTGCTTCATATCGGCAAATGAAACGCCTTCGTCCACATATAGACCTTCGACTTGGTGAAACTGACAGTGCGATCTTGCAGAGATGGTCTCGTTTCGAAATACTCTACCTGGTGCTATAATCCTGATCGGTGGCTCATGAGCCGTCATCATCCTTGCTTGTACAGAACTAGTATGTGTTCTGAGTAACTCAGAAGTTGAATCCTTTAGATAAAAAGTGTCCTGCATATCTCTTGCGGGATGATGAGGAGGCGTATTCATCGCTGTGAAGTTGTGCCAGTCATCTTCGATCTCACGATCTTCAGCCACAGAAAATCCTATACGAGCGAATACCTCTATCATATGATTCAGCACAAGTGATACAGGGTGTCTTGACCCAATATTGAGATCCCCAGCAGGAACAGTCATATCTATCGATGGGCCAGCGCTTGACTTCTGAGGAGTTCCCAATGAATCTTTAACAGATTGATGCTTTGACTCAGCAGCTTGCTTCAGCTCATTGAGCTTTTGGCCAAATTCTTTCTTCTGCTCATTGGGTATATGCCGCATCTCTGCGAACAATGGTTTGATCGTGTTCTTACTACCCAGATACTTAATCCGGAAGACCTCTAACTCTTCAGCATTCGATGGCTGAGCAGATTGAATCTCACCTAAAACCAACTTTACTCTATCAAAAATTTCCTCTGACATATTTTTCTACACGATGACGTTGTCACAAAGGTAAATAAATGAGCTGATCTTCTAATTCATCTGATCTTGTCTTTAGATCAGTGATCATTCAAGAACCAATAAGTACTTTAGCCCTCACTGAGAGCCTATGATCATTGGACAATACATATCAAGAATCAAAAAGAATGTCGAGATGGTGCTATATATGCTCTGTTCGATAGCTATCATCGGCATCTTTTATTCTAAGGCACTTACTACTGGAGCTATCATAGGTATCTTTTTATTGGGATTAAGCTTTGCCTCCATTCAAAAGATGAAGACCTTCTTTAATGATAAGGCTTTGATGCCTTTCATCTTAGTATTCTTATCAGTCTTTCTTTCTGGGTCTTACTCTGACGAGTTAGTAGAATGGCAGACAGCTCTACGTGTCAAGCTGCCCTTTTTAATATTGCCATTGGCTTTCTTCTTCATTCCTAATTTAAAGTCAGATATACTCTACAGACTTCACTATTGGCTTATAGCAGTCACAGTAGTTGTCGCAGGTCCTGTATTAGTCCATGCTTTGCTTCATCCTGAAGAGATGCTATCATTGATCAGCAAAGGGCAAGCGATACCGACACCTATCGAACATGTTAAGTACAGCATGTTCAACGCTTATGCGGCGATATCAGCATTGATCCTTTTAGTAGAGCAGAAAAGTATTTCAAGATTTGAAAAAACTTGTTTAGCACTTACCGTAGTTTTTCTAATCATCTTCATGCACATCATCGCTGTCAGAACTGGCTTGGTTATACTTTATGGTTCTCTTTTTATCTATGGTATTTATAAACTCATATCATTTAAAAAGAACAGTGGCCCATCACGCTTATCTGCTATGACATTCATAATTCTTGTTGCCGTATCTCCGTTCATCGCAATTCAAGTTTCTCCTACACTAAAACAAAAGATAGGATACATGAATTATGATTGGATACAAAGTCGAAATGCTCAGAGCCAAGAATACTCAGACACAGAAAGAATAATGACTTATAAAGCTGCTTGGCAGATCATCAAGTCTAATCCTCTTATCGGTACTGGCTACGGAGATGTTAGACAGGAGGCGCATCTTTATTATGATAAAAATTACAATAGGGCTGATCTTTTCAAATTACCACACAGTCAATTTTTATTGACATGGGCAGGTAGTGGTTTGTTAGGCTTGATCATATTTATTTCTGGATTCTATACTCCGCTGCTAGCGATTAAATGGAATAGCATCAGGGGATTACTTTTGATGTCTCTCTATTTTAATTTCACTCTATCTTTCTTAGTTGAAAACAGCCTTGAAAGGTCCATGAGCGTTGCCTTTTTCTTAATT
>CALHUZ010000140.1 GCA_938039305.1 uncultured Saprospiraceae bacterium | reverse complement strand
AGGGTTAAGGTCTTTAAAGTCTATAAGTATCTGGTTCAGAACAAAGTAGAGTTTGGTGTCACCCACTTTCTTAATGAAGAGAAAATGGAGCAAGAGGTTATATCTCGGTATCCACAGCATGAAGAGCAAATCAGAAAGTTCGTGGCATTAATCCGAAGGTCAGTTACGATGGCGAGTATCTTGATCGTTCTGATCCTTTCTATCGGTTACCTTTTGATGAAGTTTAGATAAACGAAATTGAACAAAGCATCCATTATATTGCTTTTATTGGATTGGCTAGCTGCTATAGCGGCGTGGATCATCTTTTTCAGTTTTCGGAAGCGGATAGAGCAGCCTGATATAGATATAGAGAGTATAGTTGGTGATGAGCGCTTGCTTTTGGGGTTAATGGTTATTCCAATTGTTTGGTTGCTTTTTTGGACGTTCTTGGGTGTCTATAATCAAGTGTACCATAAGTCACGGATACAGCTGATATATATCACGATATCAGGTTGTCTCATTGGGTCTTTAGGTTTATTGTTTTCTGTGATCATAGATGATGTTGTATTGTCACTTATTACTTACGTTCGTTCGTTCTCAGTTCTTTTCTTAATTCACTTAGCGAGCTTTCTGGTATTCCGATTGTTCATTATGTCCATCTTCAAATGGCGGCTAAATAGTGGAGCGCATTCTTTTAATGCAGTTGTCTTTTCAGATGATCAGACATTGGAAAGGTCAATGATGCCTCAATTGAGGTATACAGACATGCATACATTCCTTTCTATAGAAGTAATAGTATCGGCAGACCTTGAAAAATTTGATAGTACTATTGTAAAGATTAAAAATCGAGATACGCTTAACCTGTCCGTTCCTCTGATCATCGGTACGTCCCGAGACCGACAAGTTTTTATAGATGATGAAAGCTTGAACTTTCTCGATTATGACTATAAAGCGACACCATTTTTAAATGATGATTATGTCGCTTTGCGAACTAATCCATTGAGGCCTTGGCAGGCCAATGCCAAGCGACTGTTTGATATTGTCATATCGGTTTTTCTAATTATCATCTTGTCACCATTATTAGCTTGGTTATATTTAAAAGTGAAGCGTTCTTCTCCTGGAGAAGCCATTTTTACTCAAGAACGTATTGGAAAACATAAACTTGAATTTATGATATTCAAGTTTAGATCTATGTATGTCAATGCTGAAATAGATGGGCCGGCATTAGCTGCTGAAGATGATGAAAGATGTACGCCTTTCGGCAAATGGATGCGTCGATGGAGACTAGACGAACTGCCACAATTATGGAATGTCTTAAGAGGAGATATGTCCTTAGTAGGTCCTCGGCCTGAGCGATCGTTCTATGCGGATCAGCTCTTAGAAGAAAGGCCAAGGTATGCATTGCTTTGGCAAGTTAAGCCGGGTATTACTTCATGGGGACAGATTAAATATGGATATGCTGCAAGTATGCCAGAGATGCTCAAGCGGTTTAGATTTGATCTATTGTATATCGAGAACATGTCGATCTTTTTAGATTTTAGAATCCTGTTTTACACGTTGATAGTTTTGTGGCAAGGTAGAGGGAGGTAAAGTAAACGTTTCATACGTTTTATGGGTTTGATGTGTTTAATATGTTTTTCGGATTGCCCGTCATCTTGCTGTCAGTTCTTGCCTAAGTATTTCAGTGCTTACATTTTGCATCTCGCTTATGCTTTTTGATACAGTTATTAAAATTATAAAAGCCAAGCCACATAAGTGAGAACGACTTTTATAATTTTCCTGTTCTGTGAAAGTAGTATTGAGTTATGATTTGGCTATAGCCTTCAGCTGGCAGGATAGAGATTATTCATGCCTTCGGCACTCAGGCTTGAACTTGATTCTTGAACTTTATCTTTTTAGAATTCTCCACCTTCACCTCCGCCTTGACCGCCTCCTGATGGTCGACCACCTCTCTTTTTCTTCTGGTTGATCCTATAGTTGAAGGCAAGGTTGATTGATCTCGCTCTCCATCTAAACTCGCTTTCTTGATAGAAGTTTTCTCCGATTGTAACACCTTTTCTTCTTCTACTATTGAATACGTCTCTAACACTTAAAGTCAGTGTTCCTTGCTTCTTCAAGATGTCTTTGCTCCAGCCAATGTCCATGCTGGCGATGGCATTAGATCTGCCTTGAACAGTCTCGCGTGGTGCTCTATAATTGAAACGCAATTGTAAATCTGAATCTTTCCAAAAGGAAAATCTTGAAGTCCATCTTGTCGTCCAAGTTGAAGTGTTGCTCTGAAAGCTATCGTCTATGTTTTGGCCATTAACTTGCTGCTTAAAGAAGTTGGCGCTACCATCAAGTCTGAGCCATTTGAGGCCACTGTACTGAAATGTTAGTTCTACTCCATAGTCATCGCCAGTTGCGAGGTTTTGCGGGATGCGATTAGTCGTTCCGTCTTCATTGAATTGAAGGATACGCTGAATAACATCTTTCGTGTGTCTGTAGAAAAGTCCACCACTGATAGTTATATCATCAGCATACTTGATATAGTTGATTTCATATGAATCAGTAAATTCTGGATTTAGATTAGGGTTTCCAGAAAATGTATTTCTACTATCACTAAATGTGAAAAATGGGTTTAGATCCCAGAATCGAGGTCGTCTGATTCTGCGACTATAACTTGTTTGCACCGTATTTCCTTCAGCTATTTCAAAGTTTAAGAAAGTACTCGGAAAGAAATTGAAGTAACTTCTATCATTGATCTCATTAGTCTCAATCAGTTCTGTCAATATATCAGAGTATTCGGCTCTTAATCCAAACTGATAACTAAACTTGTCGACCTTGTTGCCGTAGATAGAGTAGAGCGCATGTACGTTTTCGTCATAGTTGAAGTTATTAGAAAGACCAGGCAGCTTTTGAAATGTACCATCTTCTAATTGACTTACCAGATAATCATTGTTGATCTCTCTTATCGAGCTTCTCGCCCCGACCTCAAACTTTCCATCTTTGCCAATAGGCTTATTGAAATCTAATTGAACTAACCATTGCTTTTGCTTTTCGTCATTGTCAGATCTTTGCAAAAGATCAGCAATAGGCTCACCTACATTGACTACGCTCTTTTCCAGAAAGTCTGAACCTTCTGACTCGATGTTGTCTTGATATTGAACAGTTGCTTCTAAAGTATGCTTTCTCGAGCTATACTCTTTTTTATAGTTGACACTATATTCAAGATTACTTTCTTTTTCTTCTTCATCATCAGTCCTTGTTGTCGTGGATTGAAGATTTCCTGGATAATCGTTGATGAAGTCTCTGTAGATGATTGAGCTATTATTGTTTTCATCTGACTTTCTATACAGAAATGCCCCTGTCAATGTTTCTTTGTCAGAAGGTAAGTAGTCGATTCCAAATCGAATACTATTAGAAATCCCTCCTCTTTCTTGCTCTCTAACAGTCTCTTGGAAAAATGTTTCTGTTCCTCTATCTTGCTCTAAGAGAGACTTGCCATTTCCTGGCCCAGAACGATATCTTAAGCCATAGTTGGCAAACCAATTGACCTTGCCACTTCTATAATTTACATTAGCACCGACACCTGCCTGATCAGGATACCCTGCGTTTAGATCAAACGAACCGTTGAATCCGCTTCCTTTATCTTTCTTCAATACAATGTTGATGATACCTGCCATTCCCTCAGCTTCATACCTTGCAGAAGGGTTTGTGATCACTTCTACAGAGCTTATGAGATTAGCAGGGATGGAGCGCAGCCCATTTGCATTGTCTTGATTAGCAAGACCTGATGGCTTGCCGTCTATAAGTATTCTAACTCCTTGGCTACCTCTTAAGCTTACCGCCCCTTCGATATCTACTGTCACTGAAGGAACATTGTCAAGGATGTCTTGAGCTGAGCCACCTTGGTTTGCTAAATCCTTTCCTACATTAAATACTCTCTTGTCTAAAGAGAACTGTGTCTCACTTCTTTCTGCTGTTATTTCAACATCGTTAAGAGCGATACCTGACACTGCCATGCCAATTGATCCAAGATCGATGACACGCCCAGCCGCCTTCAAAGCCTCTCTATCAATTTCTATTGGCATATAAACAGCCTCATATGAGATATATTCAATCAAGGCATACATCGGGCCCATTTTCGCTTCTACAGCAAATGTCCCATCAATATCTGTAAGACCACCTGTTACCAGACTTGAGTCTACGGCATTGAAGATGGAAACAGTTGCAAATTCTAAAGGAGTCTGACTGTCGCTGTCTATAACTAAGCCCTTCACGGTGAGCTTAGGAGCGCCTTGTCCGCCTCCTGGTCTTCCTCCTCTTTGTGCAAACGATGCAGATGAGAACAATAGAATAAGCATGGCTATTGCTATTGATCTTATGCTTGTCGAGTACGTCATATTCTTTAATTCTTTTGTATGAGCTTATTAACTCCAAAGTTGACTCTATGTTGAGTATTAGACAGTAAAAATCGGTGAACAACAGATAAAGGCCGATATATGGCAAAACATTGAAATATCTGGGATAATGAGTTGTTTGCCCCTAAGGAATTGCGCTTCAGAGACATCATAAATGTCCTTATGGCCTGATTGTTATATTTGTAGTGATGGATCAAATTTCCAACTCAAATAACAGTCTCAATAACACTAAAGGACTTGAGATACTTATCCAAGTAGGGATAGCTGTGGCTTTATTCTTATCGATGTCCGTAAAGAGAAATGGGTATGATCTACAGTTGTCTCAATTGGTTTTTCTATTGAACTACTTGATAGCAGGATTGGCAATTAACTACTATTTGCTTCCACAGTTCTACTATAAGCAGGAATATGTGAAGTTTGGTATTGGTGTAATACTCACTATAGTTGCATCTGTACTCGTTGAGGAATTTATACTTGAAAAAGTGTTTTTCCCTGATACACGTGGTTCTCGATTCACGGGTATCTTCTTTAACTTCATGCAGATGCTGCCAACGATCATGTTATTTGTCGGCTTTAAGTTTGCATGGGACGCACAACGAAAGAATCGTGAATTGTCCCAACTTAAGGAAGCTGTGACAGGAAGCCAATTGCAATTCTTGAAATCACAGATCAATCCACATTTCTTATTCAACAGTCTGAATAACCTCTATTCGTACGCCCTTGAGAAATCAGAGAAAACACCTGGTATTATTCTGGAGTTGTCTTCACTCCTCAGATATATGCTTTATGATTGTAGAGAGGCCTTTGTGCCTTTAGAAAAAGAAGCGAAGTATCTTAATGACTTTGTGAGATTGCAAGGGTTGCAGATAGAAGAGAGAGGAGATATTAAATTTACAGTAAGTGACAATTTTAAAGGTTACCAAGTAGCACCTTTGATTTTAATTGTTTTCGTGGAGAATTGTTTTAAACATACGACCTCCAGTCAAAGTGATAAAATAACGATTGACATAGATCTAAGTTTAGATAATGATACGATTCACCTAAAGTGTAAAAACAGCTTTGATGTAGCTTCTAATTCTGCCGACTTGACCACAAAGGGAATAGGACTTGAAAACGTGGTCACAAGGCTGGATTTGCTTTATCCTAATCAGTATAAGTTAGATGTGGATCAATCAGGAGGTTATTATACAGTTGACTTAGAGATTAGGATAAATAAATCTTGATATGGAACTCACTTGTGTCATAGTAGAAGATCAACCACCAGCTCAGAGGGTACTTGAAAAATACATCAAAGATTTAGGTGCTCTAAAACTACTGGGTGTTTTTTCTGATGCTTTGGCGGCGCTTGAATTTTTAAAAAGAGAAAAAGTGGATATCATGTTTTTAGACATTCACCTACCTAAGTTGTCAGGAATTGAGTTGTTGAAAATTCTCAATCCTAAACCCAAAGTCATACTCACAACAGCTTTTTCTGAATATGCAATAGAAGGGTATGAGTTAGATGTAGTTGACTATCTATTAAAGCCTTTCTCATTTGAAAGATTTGTGAAGGCTGTCACCAAGGCGACGAGTATTGTTTCCTCTGAAGCAGCCAGCAATATAGAAAAGCAACCTTCGACTTCTTCAAAAGATTATCCTAAACAAATCTTTGTCAAATCAGGTAACGAATATATTCACTTGAACATCGATGACATCAGATATATAAATGCTGATGGGGATTACACGATGATCTATATGGGAGACAAGAAGTATCTGGTATCTCATCCATTGAGGTATTGGCTCACTGCGCTTCCTGAAGAATTATTCAGTCAGGTACACAAATCTTATATCGTCAATATTCAATCGATAACAAAGGTGGTAAGTGGACAGATCTTACTTGGAGAAACAAAGAT
>CALHUZ010000139.1 GCA_938039305.1 uncultured Saprospiraceae bacterium | reverse complement strand
GCCATTCCTGAGGCATTGTCATTCGCTCCTGGGCTATCTGATGTGCCATCTACAGGATCACTGACCCGACTATCTATATCACCTGACATGATGATATAACTATTGGGATAAGTAGTGCCTCTCTTGATCGCAAGAACATTGACTATCTCAGTTCGTACTGGTATCCTTCTGCTCTCACCTTCTTCTATGATACCACTCATGTATGAAACTTCGAGGCAACCGCCACAAGCTTCAGAGGTTCTATCCATTTCAGACTTTATCCATCTTCTGGCTGCACCGATACCTCTGGTTTGAGAAACAGTGTCCGACAATGTATGTCTGGTACCAAAGCTCACCAACTTTTCGATGTCAGCTTGAATACGCTCCGAAGAACAATCACTTATGATATCATAGATTCGAAGATCCGTCGCTGCTGGGACATCTTGGGCATGTACAGGGGTTTGCCATATTAAAATCAAGAGTAAACCATAAGTCAATCGTTGAAGAGCAAGTCTTTCTTTGAGGAACATCTTTGCGAATTGTGGATTCATAAATAACTATTCAGGAGTAGCTGCAATAAACCTAAATCCTACGGTATATGCAAGCCTGAGCCATTTCTAATGGTTGGCGACTTCCTTATTTTATTTAACCGTTGTTAAACGAATCACATATTGAAAGCAAAAGTACTCTTCATATGTCTTATCATATGTCACATCACAAGCGCACAAAATCTCATAGAAAAAACGAAACTGGGATTAAACTATCACAGCTCTAAATCACCCAATCGGCTGTGGAAAAATCAAAAATCGAATACAATAGAAAACAAGCTCTCTATCTTCGAGCTAGCTAAAAATAAAACGAGTATTGCAAATGAAATAAACCTTGCCCTATCGAAAGAAAAATTAGAAATACTAAAAAAGAAGGCGAGAGAAAACTTCTTACTTGACATACCAGTAGATCGCAATCACAACATCACTATTTCTTTTTCTTCTCACAATCCGATATCCAATAATTATAACTTAACCAATGAAAAGGGCGAAGGTATAAAGAGGTCAAATATCGTATGTTACAAAGGAGTCATCAATAATGATCATGGCTCTATAGCTTCACTTACCCTTATCAATGACGATATACATATATCCATATCTGATAAAGATGGGCATTACAGAGTTGGAAAAAACATAGAAGATGGCAATTATAAACTCTACTTAGACGAAACTGTCTCAGATGCTCAAATCAATTGTGGGTCAATGGAACAGCATAAGATCGGCAGCGCGATCAATCATAAATATAACGATCAAACAAAAGATCAATCGACTACCAACCAAAAGGCAGCAGGAGATGTCGTTGAAGTATATGTAGAATGTGACTACGAGCTTTACTTAGATAAAAATGGTGTAGCGGGTGTTGAAGCATATGTCGCGCAATTATTCAATGAGATAGCGGTGCTTTACAAAAACGAATCCATCTCAATCGCAGTTTCTGACATCAAAGTATGGACGACACCTGATCCATATCGAAATATCAATAACACCGGTACTATCCTGGACAGCTTCGGAGGCGATATCCAAAATAACTATAAAGGAAGACTGGCTGCCTTCTTGGGTGGTAATAGAACAAACAGTTGCAGTGTAAGTGGTATTGCTTGGGTAGATGTCTTATGTGATGGCTTCTTTTCTGGACAAAATAGCGGCCCGTATAGTGCAACAATTGGACTTGGTTATTGTAGTCTGGGAAGTTATCCAAACTTTTCAATTGACGTTTCAATTGTAGCTCACGAATTAGGGCATAACTTTGGATCGCCACACACACATAACTGTTCTTGGGGACCAAATAATAACAGAGCTATTGATAACTGCCCAGGATTCACAGAAGGCAATTGTTCTTTGGTTAGCAGTCCTACACCGAATGCTGAACTTGGCACGATCATGAGTTATTGTAATAACGTCAACTTCACAAAAGGCTTTGGCACGGAACCAGGCAATCTAATTAGAAACAGATACAATAGTGCAAATTGTCTTGCTCCAGGAGGAGATCCATGTACCCATGTCAATCGAACTTATAACAATGCTACTATTTCCACAACGACGGTAAGAGCGGATAACAACATCACTCTTATCAATAATGTCAACATAATATCCGGATCACTAATCAACTGGTCATTTGAAAATGAATTAATTATTAATGGAACCTTGACTGTACCGTTGAATTCAAGATTGGAGGTTGTGGCTGGAGATTGTCAGTGATGGTTGATGGTTGATGGTTGATGGTTGATGGTTGATGGTTGATGGTAGATGGTAGATGGTAGATGGTAGATGGTAGATGGTAGATGGTAGATGGTAGATGGTAGATGGTAGATGGTAGATGGTAGATGGTAGATGGTAAGGAAAAATATTTCTACAAATTGAATTTCTACTTTATAAAATGATTTTTCGGTTGCAATTCCTAATTGAAAATTGGACATAATTGCAAGTCAGTTTCACTCAACAGGTATCTTACATAGAAAAGAGGGCCCTTACGTACACAGGACCCTCTAATCTTGTATCAAGTGATACAGCGATACCACTTTTTGCTTGACTATATTCTTACTTTACTTCATCATCATTTCTACTATACTTAGAGCCCGGTACAAACTTCAAGAAATACTTGGAACATAACTCCTACTTTTATCTCAAATTCTTTTAATAAAGAAATCTCTGTTGTTGCTTTATAGTCAACAGTGATATTAGAATTTGTAGCTCCGATAACTTGATTGGAAGAGATATAACTTGCTGACGTATAGCTCCCATCCATGTCTAATGAGCCTGTCAGGTCCACATCTGAGGGACAAGCTGGTTCGCATGCTCCAACATTATGTCCAGACGCCCAATTGGATATACAATTCGAGCTCAAAGCGAAATTGACCAAGGTACCATTATGATTATTGGCTTTATCAATTAAGGTTGTATTGCTATTTGAAACACATGCATCATTGTCATTAAAATCGAAGTAAGCCTTTAGGCCTGACTCTGTACCAACATAAGGAGCAGCCATGGACGACTGTATATCAGCCAAAGTCAATTGCTTTTGCCAAAGAGCAAGCTCATCGATACGCCCATCGAAATGATTACATTGACAGCCATATCCTTGTCTGCCTATGTAAAGTGGATTGGTATCCGAATTGTTAAGAAACACAGAACTTATGTTGCCACTGAAAGTCCTAACAACATCTAATTCACCATTTACATAAAATGAAGCCACTGGAGTCGCCCCAGAAATATCCACGGAAACAGCCACATGAGTCCACACATCCTGGGCAATACTTGAAGCACTAAATTGCCATTCCGATACATTGAAAGAACCATCTGTCAAAGACAATCCCAGTTTTCCTGGTTCTCCAAAGAATGTATCATTATCGGCCATGATCCCAAAAACATAATTTGTTTCAGCATTGCTCCCATGTCCTTTTGACACGATTGTCTTGTAATCCCCGCTTGAAGGATTCACCCATGCTTCGAAAGCAAAGTCGTTACCCAAAAGACTAAAATCATCTTCGTGAGGAACTTCTATATAATCTGAGGTAATTCCGCCTCGATCTTCAAAATGCAATGACACATCTCTGTTATTTGGACAGAGGTCTATATCTCCGTTTTGACTATCACAATTAGTCAATGCATCGCCATCAGTATCTAAGGATTCTGGGCAAAAAGTACTACAAAACTCTGCTATTCTACCTGTCACCCAGTTTGAGGAATTGGGGCCATAATCGAAATTCTGTAAGACAATATCTTCTGGATCGAGTGTACCGGATAAGTCATTTAATGACTCACCTTCATTTTCAGCTCCAGGAGTCTGAGAATCGAACCTAAAGATTAGCATTGTTTCTCCTTCAGAACCAGTTGATCTGTTATTTTTATCAGCTAGTATTTGTGCTTCTGATCTGGCATAACTATAAACACGCAATTCGTCTAATGTACCACCAAAATAATTGGGCTGCTCATTGATAAGCCCACCGCCTAGTTGAAGACCTGGATGAACACCATTTAGCTCACTCCTGAGACCGACTTTAGCTAATTCGCCATTGATATAAAGTGTAGGTAGTCGCTTTTTGTACACGACTGCGATATGTGTCCATTCATTAATTGCCACGGGATGACTAAGAACCACAGGTGTATGAATAATATCATCCCCCTCATAAACACCATCGTAATGTTCTACGACTTGCACACCATTGGTCCCAACTGCTATACCCACTTTAGTTTGCCCTTCTGATCTAATCATCTCATCATCCAAATCAAACGTATACGCTCCATTCGTAGGAAATATTGCGAATGGGGTACCACCGACTATAGATGCGCTGCTCTGATTACCTAAAGTATTTGACTCTCCATCATTCAGATTGACCTGTTTGACTGGTTTGGCCCAAAACTCATAACTAAAATCATTAAATGTAAAGGGTTGAGCCTGATGATAAACCTTAACATGATCATCAATGCCATCAAAGTTTAGAGCATGATCAATATTGGACAATAATTCGCATTCTGCATTCATATTTAGATCAATGTTTGGATCAGTAGTGAAACAAACTGAAATATTCAATACGTCCAATACATCTGAAGTTCCATCATTACATACTGTATTTAGTGTCAATCTAATTGCATTGCTATTAGCATCATCATAACACACATTTCCTGGATCTGCTTGAGTAATTCTAACAACTTGTAATTGCTGATTACCTTCACCCCCAAAACAAGAACCATAATCAAAATCATACATTTCATTTTCAAGTTCTACATTTTGCTGGATTTCTACTTGAGCTCCACCTCCAGTACCGTCTTCATAATTCAAAATGAATTTTCCTGTCTTCAGTTGATCATTAAAAGAAAATAAATTACACAGATCTATAGGAATTTGAAGAGGTTCTCCAGCTGGGGCTCCAGTCACATATACATGATTAGATTCATTTTGATATGCAATCGAAATTTTACTTTTGAGATTAGGCTGCTCGGTTCTTTGACCTCCTTCATATGGACAGCTTGTCCTGGAGTCTGGCGTTACTCTAAAAAAACTATTTCCAAATCTCGGATCAATGTGCTCGGTTACATTTGTTAATTCTATACCATCTGCTCTTGATGCATTTACATCTTCCAAATGATAGGTATGTGTTATTGTATTTCCACTCTGCCTTCCTGATGAGTTCGAAGTTGTTTTTGTGCTACCCCATGATTGTGAGCCTTCATATCCACTGCCAGCTATTAATACTGTTTGGTCTAATCCAAATTGTTTGGCAGTAATCACCTCAAAAGTTTCGGTCCTTGAAGCTGTCTCTGCTGTTTCCGATGCTACCGTTTTCGGACCAGCACTGATAGATGTTATGGTTCCAGGTGCAGGACCTTCTGGTAATATATCAGGGTCCACTCTGACTGCTTTGTTGTCAGTCAGCATATCATATAATATTTCTATGGATTGGATCAGAATATTTCTTTGAAACGATAAGGCATTATTCGATGGATTTTTCGGAGGAAGATTTGCTAAAGTGGCTTGTGCTTGTATAATTTCATCTCGGATTTGTTTCTCACTTTTATCAAATATCGTTTGTTCTACTATTTCCAAATATAAACCCGTCGAATCCACGAATGCACCATCCGTATTAATATCACCTTCATTCCAAAATATTCTTTTTCCATAGTACATCTCATATGTATTTGCTATACCTAAAAATCTATCTCCTTCTCCAAAAGCAGGATTGCCAGCTGTTGAAACCGTCTCATTAATTCTAAAACAATTTTCCATTGTATTCGTGGAAGTCTGCATTGTTTCACTAGAAAAGTTAAAAGAAAAACCTACGTTTACTTCTATGTTAGCAGATACCCCTGCACCAGCACTACCAGAAAATCCAACTTGAATTCGATTGTCATAGTTTGAATCACTACCAGAGCCAGAACTATATTCTGTTGTTGTGCATACTTCTGTACCCACAGCATATGAAGCATAACTATTATCACCAGGTGGGTCATGAAGCACCATTTGAAGTTCTACCGGTCCTGTTACTCTACTTTGTGTTACACCATCAGCATCTACGAATGGTGTCAAATCTTGTGTTGTCCGTTCTAACATAACAGGAATCCAAACCACAGGTTTTAAACAATCTATAAGATTGCCATTAAAAATCCTCCATCTAAAAGCAAGGAAAATAGGACCTCCCTCTAAAGAAACAGGAGTATTAAATTTTTGCAAATCTGATATGTCGAATTCATGATATGCATAACTACCATCATAATAAATTTTGGTGCTATTAGTAGTTAAGGTGTCATCAAAACTTAAAAAAAAATTCTGTGTGAAAGGATTCTTTGATGCAAATAATTCTATATCTGCAAATTCATCCCAGTTCGCAGCTATACTATTCGCTTTTATTTTGATTTGGATCTTATTCGTTTCGGCTGGAAGAACGTGATAAGGAAAATCTGCTGAACCCCAATTGATAGCTTGCATTTCTTCTTTTGTATATGATGTTAATTGTCCTTCATCTTTTAAAAATTGAAATGTTTCATTACCAGAGTTAGTAAATAGAGATCCAGTGTGGAAGGCTCCAAAACCTCCTTCATCATTAACATTTATGTAATTTTGATTGGGCAATCCATGAAGGGAAAAGTAACCATCATTGGTGCCAAAGCACTCATTCCTACCCGTCCCCACAAAAGCACAATTAAAAACAGGTGGAAGGTCTGTAAACCCCCTATTATCAATAAATGTAGTATATGTTTCAATCTCTGCCGTTGGTCTTTTAGTCGTGTTGTTAAAAGGCCTCACCATCCAATACCCCTTAGCGAATGTCGCATACTTAAAAAAACCATTTTGAGTGCGAAAAATCATTGCATGATCTGTATAAATATCTCCTCCTCCGTGAGGACGATGTTCAATCCTACCATCCACTGTCACATATATATCTTCATTCACGCCCGTACTCGGATTAAAGACTGTTAAGTGATCATCTTCTGCCCAATATCCAAATTTTAAATAATCAGGTTGCGCAACCGCATTGTCCACTATACAAATGATACAGAGCATGATAATTATAATGCTAAGACTGGATTTGCCTAGCGATTTAACTATTAGATGATTTTCTTTAATTTTTATTTTAGGAATAGTGAGAGTTAGAAGTAATATTTTCTTTATGAACATTATTTTCATTTTTAAATTCATGATTTCACATTTTATGATGCTTTCTAAAATTAAAAGAACCAACCTACCTTCACAATCGCCTTTTGAGGGGATTTTTTATTCTAATTCTAATTTCAATCCCCTTAAAAGGGGATACAATTAGAATAATTTGGCTTGTTATCCTTTTAAAAAATGTCAGACGCTAGCATACTGTGCTGGGTGGACAGAAAGAAGACCAAGCTCAAAGCCTCTACGCACTAGACCAGCGGTATTGCTCACTTTTAGTTTTTCTAAAAGATTCTTCCGATGAGACACAGCTGTATGGTTTGAGATGTACAGCTTAGCTGCTATTTCTTTGGCCGTGTTCTCATATGCTATGAGGAATAGGACTTCTTTTTCGCGAGGAGAGATAGGCGTCATGTTGATGTTATTAAAAGTTAACAAAGGTGGTTGATACTCTTATTGAGATAAAAGTATGAGACGCCCCGCCTTTCGGGCAAAGGACTTGGTGAATGACACGAAATCACTAGTGAGTGAACAGATATTCCTAGTGAACGGTAATGAGTATTCGTTTAAAACTAGGGTCTGGGCGCCATGAAGAGGGAGCGAAAGCTAACAAAGAGGAGTTATCCGGTCGGTCTTAAGCTTTGCAGGGATCTTTTAATTTGAAGATGAGTATAGGGCTTAAACAATAAGGTATACGGCACCTTAAGCTCGGCTAAGTCATGATATCTCTGATCTGACAAACCCGTAAGTATGACGACTTTTAGGTTGAGACTATTTAACTGATCAATGCAGTCCTTATCTATCCAATCATCATCTAACTTTAAATTAGTAATGATAATATCTTCGTCTCGTGCGGGTGACTTATCTAAGTATTCGTCTAATGGAAGATATTCTTCTAAGAGCTGATAGTTCAACCTCGTGAGCTGAACAGATAGATCCCAATATATAATCGGGTCATCTTCGAGGAGTATTATTTTCATTGGCTTCATGCCATACAAAGAAGAAAATCTTCATAGGGAAAATCAAAATATATTTGTGAATCGACATGAAACCGTAGTGAATGAACACGTTTACTTGGTGAGTGACATTTCAATAGTACTTTAACAATGGGCGAGAACAAAAAATGTGTGAGGCCATCTTCTGTTAAATAGAAACTAACCTTGTACACTTTAACAAAAGAATGAATTATTACATTTGCATATCACTATGCACATAGCGAGTTTTTTTTGTTCCGGGCATTCAACAAAGGTTAAATTTGATTTTCAACAGAACACATGAGCGATTTTTATGGGGCTAATTAAATTAATTATAGTAGAAGACGAGCCTCTTATAGCTGAGGATCTTTCTAATCAACTTAAAAAAGCTGATTTTCATGTAATTCAACTATTTGAATCCGGTCAAGAAATTATAGATCATCTTAAAGATGGAGAAGCACCTGATCTCATCCTCATGGATATTAACCTATATGGCCCACTGGATGGTGTTGATACAGCCCATGTGATTCATAACAATCATGATATTCCGATTATCTTTCTAACCTCCAATACTGATAGCACAACATTCAAAAGAGCAAAGAGCTCATTGCCATTTGCTTTTCTGTCAAAGCCTTTCAGAATTAATGATGTCATTCACGCCATTGAACTTGCAGTGGAGACTAAAAATAATGAGGTAGACGATTCTCTTCAATTCACAGATGATCGAATATTCATTAAAACGATCAACGCTTTAGAGCGAGTATCATATGACGAAATCCTTTTTTTAGAGGCTGATGGTGCTTATACTAAAATGATAACGGACTCATCAACACTCACTCTAAGCCAGACACTCAAAAAGACTGAAGCAAAAATTGAAGCGGCAAATTTTGTAAAAATTCACCGTTCTTATGTTGTCAACATAAATAACGTGGAAAGGGTATCAGATGGATATGTGTTCATAAAAGAGCACAAGCTCCCAATGAGTCGAGCTTATAGAGAACCCTTCTTAAGGATGTTTAAGACTATATAGCTTGAATAAGAACATCTCTTAGACTGCAAGCTTATATCGTTCAAATTTGATCAAAGTGGAGTATCCATGAGATGAATCAATAGCAATTTCACCGTTCAGCTTTTTGCTAAGAATAGAAACAAGCTTAGAACCAAAGTGTGTAGACTTAAGATCTGAGATCACTGCTTTCTTACCGTCACCATCATCATAGACATGTAAGCAAAGCTTTCCCTCTTTATTCATCCAAAGTTTCACTTTTATAAATCCTTTGTCGGAGTTGTCAAAAGCATACTTCATAGAATTAGTGATCAACTCATTGACGATGAGCCCTAAAGGTATAGCTGTCTCAACATCAACTAACTCAATTGAAACCTCCGAATCAATTTCAATATTTCGCTCAGCCGAAATAGACAAATCTTTCAAATAATCACACAAGTCAGGTATGTACTCTTTCATGTTGATAGAACTCATAGACTCCTTCGTGTATAATCGCTGATGAATCATACCCATGGACTCTACCCTATTCCTGCCCTCTTGAAGAGCTCCCAGCACTTCCTCATTATCTTCGGCATCGGATTGCAAACTGAGTAAACTTGATAGTATTTGAAGGTTATTTTTGACTCTGTGATGGATTTCTTTCACTAGCATCTCATTATGATCACTCTTTTTAACAATTTCATATTTTTGAGATTGCAGCAGTGTATTGGTACGATTTCGATATCTGATACTTCTCATGAGGAACACTGCTAAAAGCGAAAGCATCAATAATAACAAACCTCCTAAGAGCAGAAAACGTCGTTGTACTTTCTTGTCCTTTTGCAGTGTGATAATTCGCTGTTCTTTTTGAGACGTCTCATACTTAGTTCGTAACTCAAGTGCTTGTTTTTCAGATTCAATCACGAAGGCGCTATCCTTAGCCAATGTTATAAGCCCTTGCACCTCTACCGCTTTCTTATAATCTCCAAGTCCTTTATAACAGTCGAGCAAGTTCGCATAAACAGGCAGGTAAAAATCATATGCACTTGTCTCCAATTTGCTCTGAGCAATTTCTTCAAGCACATTTTCAAATTCTGTTAAAGCTTCGTTGTATTTTTCTTGCTTTAGATATACACCACCTTTATAGTTGAAAATCCACCTATCAATATCACTATAACCTACGAGCGAAGCGTAATACTTAGAAGAGTCATAATAAGTGAGGGCCTCCTCCAACTTTGTCTGACCTTCATATATATAGCCTACCGTCCAGTACTTATTAGCTAAGCCCTGATTGGCCCTAAAGAACTGCAAATTTCGACAAGCGTTTATTGACTTCGATATATAGTTATGGGCCTTCTCAAATTCACCTAAATTCTTATATGCAATTGCGATCCGTTGATAAGTGAATTGTAACTCATACCAAAAGTCAACTTCTTCCAGATACTCAACTCCTCTAAGGCAATAATCTAAACCCTCCTCATACTTCTTCTGTTGAAGAAGCACAGAACCTATATCACGATAAGATATAGCCATTCCAACTCGATCATCATACTTTTGAAATATCTCCAAAGCCTCATATGATATGTCAAGTGATTCTAAGAAATCATTATCGTCAACGGCTAAGATTCTGCGGAGATTAGCCGTTCTCGCGTACCCTAACTCATCTTCTATTCTCTTGAAGATATCAACTGCCGAGTTGATGTAATAACTGGCTGAATCTGGTTGAGAAACCTCATTGTAATTGTCAGCGAGTCTTGTCAGCAATTCAGCTGCTATGGTTACCTTACCTTGATCAAGTGCTTTGTAAATGCCCTTTCGATAAAGCTGAAAGGATTGATTTGATTGAAGGTAGTTAAGATTGAATAACGCCTCTGATAATGATTCAAAGTCATGATCACTCAATACAGATACAGATAATAGACTATCACAATACTTACAATCTGTCTTTTGGGCACTAATGGCTGTATGCCATAATGTTGCCAGAAGTATAATAGCTGCAGATGAATGTAGGAATCTATTTTTCAAAAAATATTATTGACATAATTATTGGAGCAAATTGATATCTCAAATCATAGAAATGGTAAACCTTCCTTTTCAAATACAAATATGACTTCATGCTGATTATTCAGAAATTTGAAGGCACTATAAGACTTCGTCAATCATCATCACTTCAATTCGATATAGGTTTTTTCAGCTATGCTTACAGTAGTTAACATCGGCGGAACCAATGTTAACAAGGATTGTCTTGACATAAAATGAATTATACAAAACCCCATAGAAGCATCTCTAACCGCTTTAAACAATCCTTAAAATTAAGCCTTAGAATTGACGTGTACCATCCCCTTTAAAGGGGAAAATGAGTCCTTAATTCAAGCACTAACCTTATATCAGATAGTACTTGCTCAGTTTAAAACATATCATGTTATAAAAAAGAGATTGATTTCTGACTTCCTAAGATTCAATAAGGTTATAGCGATCAAAAACTATTGTGGTGGTATATCCATCAGATACATCTTGGGTCAATGTACCTTTCAGTTTTTTGATCAAAACATTGACCAGATCACTTCCGAAATTTGTTGATCTTTTTTTATGCTCATTATCTTCTTGCATTCCTTTGCCATCATCTGAGACAATTAGACAAAGTTGATCATTCTTATTTTCTGTAAGCGTCACATTGATCTCACCTTCTTCACCTTCGTCAAATGCGTACTTGATCGAATTTGTAATGAGTTCATTAATGATCAATCCAAGCGGTATCACTGTTTCAACATCAGCAAGACCTACTTCACAATTACTGACGATATTTACTTTTCTATCCTTCAAGAGAAATGAATCCTTTAGATATGCGCAGACATCATCTATATACTCAGTCATGTCAATAGCCGATTTATCTTCTCCACTGTATAATCTCTGATGGATCATCCCCATAGACTCAACTCGATTACGTCCCTCTTTGATCGCCTCAGCAGCTTCGTCATTTGTGATATAATTTGATTGCAGACTTAGCAGACTGGATAAAATCTGAAGATTATTTTTGACTCGATGATGGATCTCTTTTACAAGAAATTCATTTTGATTACTTTTCTCATTGATCTCTTCCTTTTGTATTTCTAATAAAATATTTTTTCTTTTGATAA
This sequence comes from uncultured Saprospiraceae bacterium, assembly GCA_938039305.1. GTDB lineage: Bacteria > Bacteroidota > Bacteroidia > Chitinophagales > Saprospiraceae > JAJRXG01. The sequence goes on along the minus strand of CALHUZ010000139.1, from coordinate 4,399 downwards.
TGACGTATAACCAATAACCACCAACTAATAAGAGAAACATAAACCCAGAAATAAACATACTAAGCACTAATTTATTCCAGCTTTCCTGAATTTCTACCTCATGGCGTAGTTGTAAAACCTGTTGAGCATTTGCATATGACAGGCTGTCTTCCTTAATTTTTCGATTGAAAACAATTCGCACCTCAGCCTGGGCGACATCTTTCAACTTATCATCATTCAATAAGCTATCCTTGTATAACGAATATTGTTTCTGATGAAATAGTGCATTTTTGAATTGTTGATTTTTCGTATAATACTTTGCAAGGCCTTCGTGAGTTGCAACTTTTAGTTCATGGGAAATGTTGCTATCCGATAAATATTTTGCTTTTTGATAGTTAGATAAGGCAAGTTTATTCCTATTTAAAATCAGATAGGAGTTAGCTAGTTTAACATGTGATCTGATCTGCAGAATTATCACACCAATTTCATAAGCGATTTTGTTTGCTTCTTGAAAATTCAATATGGCATTTTGATATTCCCCATTATAGAAATATACATCTCCGAGACCTTTGTGTAAGTCAGCTAGCTTTTCCTGATCTCCTATTTCTAATTGTAATGCAAATGCTTTGTCATAATATTCTATGGAATTTTGAATATCTCTTAAATCAAAATATACTATAGCTAATGAGTGATATGCTGTCGCAAGAATAAAGTCAGACTGAAGAGAATCAGCTATGTTCACACATTTGTGGTAATACTCTTCTGCATTTTCGTATTCACCAATGTCAGCATATATATTCCCTATATTAAGCAAAGATGTAGCCACACCTCTTATGTCATTATTGTTCAATTTGATAGCCATAGACTCCTCATTCAGCTCTAAAGACTTCCGATAATCTGCTATAGAATTATGTACTAATGCCAAATTATTTAAAGTCATAGATATTTGTCTTGGATCTCCGATCTCCCTCTTTAATTTTAAACTCTGATTCAAAATTGGAATTGCCTTATCATAGTTGCTCATCCTATAGTGAATTGTACCAATGACATTTAGGGCCTTGGAATATTTCAATTTGGACCATTCCTCTTGGGGAATTTCCATCGCCTTATAATAGTATGCCAGCGATTTTTCAAATTCACCAATCATGTAGCATACAATCCCTAAATTATAGTAACTATCAATGATGCCCAAAGTGTTTTCTTCTTCTTCCCAAATGTCAAGCATTAGCAAATACGCCTCTTCTGCTTTATCATATTCATACAATGATTCATATGATAACCCAAGGGATTCTTGACTGTCTGCCATCCCTTTTGTCCAACTTAGCTTCTGTGATACCTTGTAGCTTTCTTCTGCAAAGGAAATAGATTCCTTTTTTAGATCAGTTCGTCGTAATGTCGCATTCAATTCTAATATTGTGTTCACATAATGTGAATCGCGATCTAACACTTGCAAAGCATTTTTCAACGAATCAATACGAATCGAGTCAAGATAGCTTTGTGCAACCAAAGATTGAGCAAATGACAACAACAAAAGGGTAAGAACAATTTGGTTTTTGATTCCCATAGGTCATTAGAAATTGTAGAGAATTACTTTAAAGATAGATTGCTAATGTAACAGAAAGTACTTAGCAATTTTGGGGGGAGTTGATAAGAACTGATAATACCCTGTACAATTACTCCTGATCGATCGATCGATCGTTAGTAAAGCTTGGCAGTTGTTGTGAGCCAAAGAATATGAGGATTATCGAATCAACTCGCCTCTATGGTATGAGCTTGAGCTACAAATCCGTCTTCAATATAAAAAAGTCGAGGTTGCAATCATAGCGAATCGATCTATCTTTATACTATGGCTACTAACAAGCATGCGATCATCCGGTATCGGACCATAGATCGATGTCTGAGAGATATCGATCGACAATGGACTTGGAGGGAACTTGCGGAAGCTTGTAAGGAAGATATATTTGCCGGTACAGGCAGCTCAGTAAAAGTATCAGAGAGGACGATCAAGTATGACATATCAGCCATGCGCTCTAATGAGATCTTGGGCTACTTTGCCCCAATAGATTATGATCGCAAGGAAAAGACGTACTACTACAGTGATCCTAAATACACCTTAACCGAGAGCCCGATCAATAAAACTGACTCACAGCTGCTGCAAGATGCGATGTCTATGATTGAGCAGTTCATGGAAGTACGAGAAGCCACAGGTATCCATAACATCTTGACAAAACTGGAAAGTAGTCTGGACAGACAGAAGAAGAAGTCAAACCCAATTATTCAGTTTGATCATGAAGTAGATGCGCCAGGACAGAAGTGGCTCTACAAGCTATATCAACTCATCAAGCAAAAGGAGACGTCGTCGATAGTCTATCAGCCATTTGGACGTAAGTCTAAAAGTAGGATCATCAGTCCACAACTGCTTAAGGAATACAAAAATAGATGGTACTTACTCAGCTATGATCATCAACAAGATGACAATCGCGTATATGCGTTAGATAGAATAAAAGACATCACTCCGAGTATCTCACCTTATGTAGAATTAGAAAAAGCTGGTGCTAAGAAGTACTTCGATCAAGTCGTAGGAGTGAGTGTGATCAAAGAAAGGCAGGTAGAAAAAGTAGTCTTTGAAGTCTACGGTATACAGATCGATTATTTTAAAAGCAAACCTCTTCACCCGTCTCAGAAGCTACTGCGACAAGAGACAGGGCAAGCTACATTTCAGATCGAAGTCATCATCAATTATGAGCTGATGTCCGAGCTCATGTCTTATCATATGAACCTTAAGGTAACCTCCCCTACTACTCTTGTTAGTGAGATGAAAAGAATAATCAGAGAGATGAAGGATCGATATTAGATCTTCATCACCTCTACCTCTTTCATTTCATAAAATCAAATAATGACTCATATATGACTGACTATCTGATAGTTATATATGCGTAAAATCTTTCATGCAAATACCTTGCACGATGATCTTTTAATTAGCATTATTATTTAAACCAAAAACCTCTATCCAATGACAGCCTTTGCTAATAGAACCCCTTTCACTGTACACCATCTCTTCATAGTAGATATGAATAGCACTCATGCTCCAACAGAAAAAGACATTTTGGCCCGAGTTAATGATTCGCTAGACTCCATCAGACAATCAGAATCAAAACACAACTCACAGAAGCACAACATCACGATTATGACCATCACTCAGGGTCTCATCAAGTGTGTGTGTCATGATGTGCACATCAATCAAGCTACGCACTTCAATGAAACCATTAATAAGCAAGGTTCAAACAAGGCTCTATTCGATGCGATCGGCGGAAGTATAGCCACATGGAGAGCACTATCGCACCTAAGAGAACATGCAGATAGTCATCAGGTATCCATATTCTCCGATGGAAAAGATGAAAGCTCGAAGAAGTATACGGCTTGTACACTTAGAACAATCATCACTTCGCTTACAGGAGAAGGCTGGAAGTTCACCATGATTGGCACAGGAGCACTATTCCCTCAAGTTGCCAAGCATATAGGTATCCATAATTATTATATCTGCAGACCTCCAAGAACAAGTAAGGAACGTAACTTCTTGATCGCTCAACTTAAAAGACAATGGCGCCTTCAACAGATCAGCAATCAACTAAATTCTGAAACTCAAGTGGCTGCTTAAGCTTGTTCACTTGCGATATAGTAACATAAAACGTAAAAATAGAGCCCCATTTTTAGCCAGCTCAGAGCGATCGTCAGAAACTAGGCAAAAACATTAACAATCGTATATTTTGTTTGTTAATCAATAAGTTATATATTACATTAAATTGTAATGTGTAATGGAACCTAATGTAGCGACTATCGCTCTGCATCCGGCAGTGTTGATAGCTTCAGGATTCGAATGCGTCTCATCTAGCCAGGTGAGGTTTCTTAATGCGCATAGACGTCATTTTCATCACAAGTTGCACGACTTTAATGAGACAATTTGTATCACTTTTAAAGACTTTGAACTAGGCGGTATACTTAACCCACATGGGGCATTTCTCGATCCCTATGAGGCTCAAGTAGAAGCTGCTTCTTTGATATCTAACTTCCCTTATATCAATCGCAAAGAAATCCTCAAAGCCTATTATCAGCAAGAATTAAGTACAATATGGTCTGAATTGATGCTTGAGTTATTCAAGGATCTTTCTGAATTTTGTATTCAACACAAAAGGTCAAGAGAGTATTTTCAAGCTAATACTAAGGTCATACATGACCTATACAATTATCCAACATACCATAAGATCTCTTCCTTACATCTCTGTGGCCTTGGCAGCAAATTGATCGAAGCTTTTAAGTATGTCTTCCAGCTTTTTCAATCATATGAAATCAGATCTGCTGAGCCCGCAATAGTCAGAAGATAAACAACGCGAAACGTCAATTACTCTCCTGCTATACGCTC
>CALHUZ010000138.1 GCA_938039305.1 uncultured Saprospiraceae bacterium | reverse complement strand
CTAATTTCTTGTCACCACTAAAAGTTTTTAATTCGATGTCACTGCCAAGGTTTCCGATAAGAGTTACTTGATTTCTTAATGCATTCATAATTGATAATTTTTTTTGATCCTCTGCACGTTTGCTTTATTAATGCTCGGGATGAATAATTGAAAAAAAATATTCGATCTCAGGTAAGTTTTAAACCGTTGATCAAATCGACAATGCAAATATGAAGGTGAAGTCAAGCTGTAGTCGTTGAATAAACGTTTAATGCCGTTTGTAATCGTTTGTAAACGTTTGCAAACGGTTAGGGTGTTGTAAATAAAGGTAATCATGGGTTTTAGTAATCATGCTAAATAATGAAGCTAAAGATCAAAAGACATCGGCTATGATGTCTAAGGAGCTTAATCTGGACTTAATATCTGCTACAAGACCTATGTCAAGAAACGATTTACCTAAGTGAATTTGTATCTCTGCACTATGCCAGCAGATAGACTATTTGGTGAAAACACAGGAGGCATCCGAAGGTGGTTGAGGTAGTGAGGGATTAACTTGTCCTCTTAACCTTGAATACTTTATGAAATCCGTAGAAACAGTTTTTAGTCCTTTCTCCTGTAGCATCAAGATGATCTGACCTCGGTGGTAAGATCCATGATTGACAACATGAAGTAGAATATCTGATAAAGTGGATTGATGATTTTCTCCTGCCAAATTTTGGTAAGTAATGATGTCAGATATGTTGTGACTATTGAGAGCTTTTAACATGTCAAAAAACAATGTCTCAGAGATCTTATGCCAATCTTTGGGTTCGTGACTTTGCCATATTTTGAAACTCGATACGGTCTTGAGTATTCTACTATTCCATAGATGAGCTGCATTAAAATTGTGAGACATAGTTTGGATCACTTGTTCGCCGCCGTTTTGATCATCAATAATATTCATGATCAATTGATTAGCCCACTGATTGTAGTCGAGCTTATCTAAGATGTGACCTATAACAGAATTCGTTATGTCGACTGGACTCATCTCGACTACCTTGTCAAGCCTCAATTCAATGCCTTGAAGAAGTAGTGCAAATTCTTCTTTATCTCTTGTTTCGAGTGTTTCGATTTTAGTGTAAATAGACTCTTGATTTCCTGAATCATTATAATTGATCTGTAACCATGTCCGATTCATTGCATGAATCTCAAAGTGATCATAGAAGTCACAGTTGATGGGGCTGTATTGGTTTTCGTTTTTCATGATTCAGAATTCTACATAGACAATGTTAACTACTCTTGGAATTATAACTTACGTCTGAGCAAGAAGTTTTGCGCTCATCCTTCATTTTGAGCGCTAAGGTTATCTTTGTCACCGTGAATCCTAAAATAGCACTATTCCTTCTGCTTTGTTCCTTCCTCGTGCTCTCTTGCGACAAAGAGACCAATAAAGCTAAGCCTTTGGTCTTTCACTATAATCAGCATAACAACATCACTTCTCTTGATCCGGCTTTCGCCAAATCTCAAAACAATATCTGGGCTGTCAATCATATCTTCTCAACTTTGCTGAAGCTTGACGACACACTGAATGTCGTTTCGAGTATCGCCAAAGATTGGGAAGTGTCTGAGGATGCGTTGACATATACATTTCACTTGAGGGATAATGTATTGTTTCATGACGATAGTTGCTTTAAGAATGATGCGGATAGAATAGTGACTGCTGCAGATGTCGTCTATAGTTATGAGCGATTATTGGACACTACTGTCAATGCTCCTGGGTCTTGGATATTTGCAGGTCGTGTAGCTGATGTTGATCCGTTTGTCGCAATTGATGATAGTACATTTGTCTTAAGGTTAGCTGCACCATTTGCTCCGCTTCCAAGTCTGCTGACGATGCAGTATACTTCGATTGTACCTAAGGAGGCGATCAACCACTATGGAGACAACTTCTTTAAGAATCCAGTTGGGACAGGACCATTTAAGTTTAAGCGATGGTTGAATAATCAAGGGCTGTTCTTGCTGCGCAACGACGACTATTATGATTGGGAGTCCATTGGGCTTTCAGAATTAGATGGTATCAGGACGAGCTTTATAGGCGAGCGCAGCATTGCGTTTTTAGAATTAGTGAATCAACGGATAGACTTCTTTACTGGATTAGAATCTTCATATATCAACACAGCATTAACTCCGTCAGGGGAATTGAGAGAAAAGTATAGTGATAGAGTACAGTTTATAAAGTCGCCTTATCTGAACTTTGAGTACATGGGGCTGAATCATAAAGCATCTGATGCTCATCCTTTGCTCGCAGTGAAAGAATTCAGACAAGCACTTAACTATGGTGTCGATCGAGCTTTAATGCTCAAGAGCTTACGCAACAGTATAGGCGTCCCTGCAGATGCAGGAGTGGTCACAAGAGGACTGCCAAGTTATGATCCTGACAAAGTGCAGGGTTATTCTTTTGATCCTGATAAAGCTAGAAATCTTATGAATGGATTGGATCAAGACCAATTCGATATACCACTCGTCATACATACCAGCAAAGACTATCTTGATCTCACGACTTTCATCGCCAAGCAATGGGAGAATCTGGGTTTGACTATTAAGATTGAAGTCATGGAGTCAGCCGTGCTGCGTAATGCTATGCGCAATGGTGAGCTTGGTGTATTTCGTGCTTCTTGGATAGCAGACTATCCTGATGGTGAGAGCTTTCTATCTATGTTCTTTAGTGAGAACCCTGCGCCACCTAATTATACACAGTATGACAATTCCAGCTTTGATGACTTGTATCATCAATCATTGAGTAGCTCAGACAATGCTGAGAAGATATCGCTGTATCAGGAGATGGATCGTAACCTGGTTGAAGATGCCCCAGTAGTATTTTTGTTTTATGATGAGGTATCGCTTTTCGCAAATAAGAATGTTGATGGATTAAGTCGCAATGCCTTGAACCTTCTACAAGTAGATCGCATTAGCAAAAGACAATGAGCAACGTAACTCCTAAAGTAATCTATACGGAAGTGCCAGACCACCACAGCTACGCTGAGGTGTGGGATCTACAGAAGCACTTGCAGAAGAAGGTCATCGCTTCTAAAAGAAGTGGCGTTGTAGGTACTCCAAGTTATCTTCTATTGTGCCAGCATAAGCCTGTATTCACATTAGGAAAGAGTGGAAGTATGGACAACTTGGTTGTAGATAAA
>CALHUZ010000137.1 GCA_938039305.1 uncultured Saprospiraceae bacterium | reverse complement strand
GGCCTCGTATTGCCATAAGATCCATTCCATCTTTTTCCCTTCCCTGAACGCTTGTCACCTTTTCCCATAACAATATTGATTTAGTTAAAAAATTAGGTGTCATAAAAGACGCTGCAAGTATATAAAAAGTAGTTTTTTATTACAAAATATTTTATTCGGTTTCTTTATAAAATTCTTTTAGTTCGATGGCATTCTCGAAGACCAAGCAGGGCAAGGCCTCTTCGATTTTGTTAGAAGATATTAGGGAAGACAGTTCACGAATCACTCTCAATCAGTTGTTACTTTAGCAGTCGCCCTAAAGTAACCAAAAGTCACGCCCGCCATTTTAACTAATTTTAGGGGTCATGAATTAAATCCAAGATTTTGTGCTTGTGTTTTCAGTATAGTTTTAAAAAATTTGATGCGTTAAGAATCGGGGGAACCTTGTACCCGATTTAACATCTGATTTTTGATTCGACGATAGGAGAAAAACATTAGCGAAATGCTCTTTTTTTACTTCGGTTTTTTGGGTAAGTGAAAAAAAATGAAGACCTCAGACGAAGCCATTGTCAAAAACAACTTGAATAAAAAAATCAATACCAATAGTTAACCTTGAGAATCAACGCTCGATTATTATTCTGAATAGATGTGCGTGAGTCCATACTTAGTACATCGTAGTTATCGACATAGACTAAGAAAAGGTCAGACATCGGTGCGAAGCGCCATTGCAATCTACTGTTCACGCCCATATAGTCGCTCTGGTCTACATACTGAAAGAGAGTCGTCCAAAGAAGATTACGATTAAAACCAATCTCTACTTTAGAAAGCCATGCTGTGATTTGCTCTTCTCCATATGGATCAGGGAAGGTAAGATCATTGAACTGATAACCGACACTAAAGTTACCCCAAGGTTGAACTCTATAGTTTAAAGTGGTTTCGAATTGAGAGAGACTGCCATTATAAAAGTCCCCGGTGCTTGCAGACATGCGTATAGACAATGGCTTTCTATCATCCGAAGAATAATCTATGCCAATATTAGAAAATCCATATCGGTCAACTCGCAGTGGGTCACCATTGCCGGTGAAGGAAAAAGGATATAGTAATTGTACTTGTCTATTTTCGAATTCTAATCCAAAGCGGTGACCACTCTTTAATCTCAAGTTGTATTCTAATCCAGCTATGCTTTCATTGAAAGACCAATCTGGATTCCATGCCAAAAATGAAACGCCTGAGATTGAGTGCTGACCTACAGCGCCATTGACTGGGCGGATGTTATATTCTACTTCGTTAAAAATGCGATTGTATCCAAGTCTTATCGTTGTATCTCTTACTGCATCATAATTGTTCACTCGATTGATGAATCCCATATCTGCAAAGTAATTATCCTGCATCATTAACCAATCAGACGTGAATTCCCATTTTTCAGTAGCATAAGCGAAGCCCCCATTGTAGTGGCCTGTTTTGTCTGTATATCCTTCTTTGAAAGATTGATGCAGTCCTACCCAAGTGGCATACTTTCCATCATCAGATATATAGGCCGCTTCTACACTTGCATTACGACCATAATCACCACTGACTGCCGAAGTACCATCAAAGGCTTGACGATTCAACAACATCCCTTGCACGAAAGATCTTCCAAATTGTTTTTTCGCTGATATAGCTGTACTGTTTTGTCCAAAAGAATTTTCAGTAGTCGCAGAATGGATATTCATAACCCCAAGTCTAACATCAGGACTTGTGTTTCCACTGAGTCTCAATCCATAGACAATGGGTACATTGTTTCTATTCTTATCAAGACCAATGGTTCTAGAAAAGAAAGGCCTCGTACCTGGGCTACCATAATCGGCAAATATGTCTTTGTTTTCTAAAAAGAAAGTACGCTTCTCTGGCAGAAAGATGCTGAATCGAGTCAAGTTAGTAACCAACTCATCTACTTCAATCTGACTAAAGTCTGGATTAAAAGTAACATCAAGATTAAGCGAAGAAGTCAAAGCAATCCTGCCATCTAATCCGAAATCAAAAGAAGTCTTAGTATCTGCATCTTTAGAAGTACTAACACCACTCGTCACATATGGAATGATATTGTAATTACCCTTTTGCTTTTGAGGTGCCTTGTCCCACTCAAGCGTACCTGCATAAGCCGCTTCGACTGGCCAAAATTGTGCTGGCACAGCAGTCCAATTGTGAAACTCATTAGCGAATGTAGCGTTGCGAATGAAGTTGACACCCCACTCTTTCAGATTAGCATCATATCGCAAAATACTCAATGGAATCTTAATCTCCGCAGTCCAATAATCTGGTTGGACATCTACTTCGGCCTGCCACTTATTACTCCAATCTCTATTCATATCAGAAACTGAAGATCTTACTGCATCCATCTGCACGCCTGCTGCAGAGACGCCAAAAATGAAGCAATTGTTTTTTTCATTCAACGGATCAAGCAAAATCCCAAAGCCGTCACTATCCCAGAACTCATCGCGCTTCAAGGTCTGTATGATTGTAGGCTCACTTTGAAAACACTTTGCAGCTATGTAGATGTTCTTGTCATCATATGCCATCTTCACTTCTGTAAGAGGATCTGCGTACTGAGAGACGTTAGGTGACTTCATCCAAAAGTCTGTTGCTATCTCAGCTGAAGACCAAGCTTGTTCATCAAGCTTCCCATCGACTACAATCTCTCCAGTTAGACCTGCGATATTCAAGCGAAAGATGTCTTTGAATTGATCGACATCAGGCTCGACACCTGATTGAGAAAAAACAAACGTGCATAGGAATACGAAGAAAGCTGATAGATATGCCTTCATAACTGACCACAATTAAGAAATGAAGTACGAACATATGTAAAATATGTCTAATTTATAGTCATATGATGTGACTGTCTATTGCAGACACTTGTTAAAATTATATTCAAATAAATTATCCAAGGGTGGTCACTCTTAGGTCTACATCAATAAAGTATCGCTTTATTCTTATTTAATCGTCTTCATTTTTTTGCTTGCCCAAAATAACGAAGCAAAAAAAGGGCACACTCTGTAATGTATTTATCTCATCGCCTTTCGGCTATTCGATACCAGAATAAGCTTGCTAAATTTTCTCCAAGGTTTCAAAAATTCTTAACGCAAGCTTCTTCTTAATACCGTACAGAGCGAAGGTAGTCCGAGAATTTTAGCTCCAAGTTGGCATTTGAACATTCTTTCAATACAAAAAGCATTATATATATTTGAATACTACATAGTCAGATTGCGCTTTCATAATTTCAATCGATAAAAAATGAAATATGAACGATCGATTTCTACGAAAGTATAATAAAAGTCCTCGTTGACTTTCAAGAGAGAGAACCGTGTATCGGACGGGATGGTGCTAAACTGCTCCGCGTACCTGCCCCGTAACCCGCCTTAGCGTAGGCTATGCCTACGAACATAACCGTGACTCAGATTACCAGACTGTTGTAGTAGAATCTTCATGCCGCTTGGTCTTCAAAGTTTCATGAAGGTCTTACCATAATTAGCAATCACAACGTTAGAATCACCAAAGCTGCAGTATGTGTTTACTCATTGTGGATTTCAAGGAGGTTTGAACTTCCTTTTTTATAGCTTCCCATGTGGATATGGCTTCAGTTATTTTAACAGTCATGTTGTTAAGAGCGGCATTCTGATTGGGGGTAACTGGAGATAAAGGGTGATCGATTAATCTGCCTGCACCTCTTATCAAGTTAGTTAATACTGCTGGATCGCGATATATGCCTTGTTTACCTTTAAGGCCAAAAAGGTGGGCATCAAATTTTTCTAATTTTGAAGAGATAGAATCGAGTAGTACAAAGGTGGTATCTGTCTTTTCTAATTTAGCATGTTCTAGTACTGTTTTAGAAAGAGTGAGCTTTTCTTGCATTTGACGTAAGTCA
>CALHUZ010000136.1 GCA_938039305.1 uncultured Saprospiraceae bacterium | reverse complement strand
CTGCTTCTTCGAAGGAGATATTTCCCGGCTTTTTGGATACAGCAGAGCTATCTACAGCAACATATTCTGCTATGGTACCCATTTGTTCTTGTGGGACCCTGGAGTAAACCAAATCACCTATTTCAAAATTATTGACTTCATCTCCTTTTTCGACTACTACTCCACTGACATCATAGGCAGTGGTGCTCGGAAACAGGATAGGAATCATGCCTTGTAGATGACCTGCTATGATACTCTTGTCAATAGGATTAATGGCAGCAGCCTTCACTTCGATAAGTAAGTCCTTGGGCTGCAAGGTAGGCTTAGGTACTTCATTATAGGCTAAGCTATCTTTAATCTCACCGTACTTGGTTACCTGGAGCGCTCTCATATTTGTATCTTTTAATAATTTGATACAAACCTAAAGCAAAGGCCTCGTGAAAAAATTGACCTATGGTAAGAAGCTATTTTTTTGCTTTCTCAACTCTGATACGGCTTAAGCTTTCTTGTGTGATCCCAAGATAGGATGCGATGTGATAATTGCGAGTAAACAACTCTATATCAGGATATTGCACTAAAAACAATTCATATCTCTCGGAAGCAGTCAACTGCAATTGATTCAAAATCCTCTTGTGCAAACTAACCACGTGTCGTTCTAATAGATTTCTCTGAAAAGGTTCGTATTCAGGATATAGCTCGTATATACGATTCAACTTCTTCGCGTTGAATTCTATGACAGTAGATTCTTTAAGGCACTCTACTGTTAGAGTCGCGGATTCTTCATTGTGTATGGCGATGTAGTCGCTTATCCACCAATTCTTAACCCCGAATTGCAAAGTGTGCTCTTTGCCACTTTTATCAACACAATATGACCTTAAGCACCCAGCTGTCACAAAATAATTGCTGTTGACATTTTGTCCTTGACGGATCAAGACTTCTCCTTTAGAGAAGGTCCTTTCCTTTGAAATTGAAAACAGATAAGCTTCTGCTTCTGTGCTTAACTCAATGCTGCTTTTTATATTATTGATTAGATCTTTCAATACTTGTTGTTATTAGTCAGCAATATACGATTCAATAAGTGCGCCCTATGTACATTTTGGAAGTGTTAACTATATGTACATTTTAGATAAGCTTAGAGACAAAGGACATGTTCATATATTCTCCGTTTGCCACTAATCATCACAACCAAATGTATGATGATGTTTAAACTTTCTACGCAATGCTAATCAACACCACCTTACCATCATATGCTTCTTTCAATCTATACTTAGAATCTTGAGCTACGATTCTTAAAAACTCTTGACTCGCTGACATATCAGCATTATCAACGTAGATAATAGTGTTGTCATGATAGTTAGGTTCAAGCAATTGGAATAGTGGCAAGTATAGATCCTTCCAGCCATCTAACAACAATAAGTCAATAGGTGTATTGTGATTTCTCAATGTCACCAATGCATCACCAATTCTAAGATCGATTAGATCATCCACATTTGCTAATCGGAAATTCTCAATTGCTTGTTCGGCTTTAGATTCTATTAATTCTGTAGTAATAACACTACCTCCAGTACCCTTTACCCCTTGAGCTAAAAACAAAGTTGAAATTCCAAAGGATGTACCGAACTCTACAACATTCTTAATATTTCGTTCCTCTATCAAGTCAACTAAACCCTCTCCTTGTTCTTTGGATATAGCAAGGTAGACATCTTTAAAATCAGAAGGTTGCATCGGTCGGAAAATGCCTTTTGCAGCTCCCTTTATCATTCGTAGATAGTCGTTTTTAGAATCTTTGTAAAGTAGATCTATCGTGTTTTCTATTTGTGTATTTTGCATTTATATCGAATAAGAGTTAGGTAAAAAAAATAAGAGTTAACAAAAACCCTTTATTTTACTATCCTTACAAAGTTATTCTCAAACAAAGCACATTTAGCTATCAATTTAAGCCAATGTAGTGTACAAAGTAGAAAATAATACTCCGAAATAAAAAGATGAATACCTGCTTTTACAGATATCCATCTTTATTAAAAAATATACGGAGGGATTTAAATTATTCCAAATCACGCTTTTACTTTTGTGAAAGCAAATATTTCTATCAAACACATCACACCTCCCATAATAGCAACTGGCATATTGCCTGCAATCAAATTATTTACAAAATCTAAACCGTCACTTACTATTCTGAGCAGCAATACAACCTTTATCATTGAAGCATTGTTTTTCACTAACCCAAAAGCTGTCACTGCAGCAGTAGCCATATTACGCGAAAGAAACAATCCTAATGGACCTGCTAACGACAATGCCCCAGCAGCTGGCAGAGCTTCCCACGTTCCTAACATGGCGTCTGGTTTAAAATAACCAGTAAGGCTTGCTCCCAAGGTTATAATGAATGTGATCCAAAGATAAATTATAACCCACTTTGGAGTTGTAGTTGATTCGTTTGTCATGATTTGTGTTTTATTTATTAATAGATTCAAAACTTACTAAAATTATAAAGGGCCATACCATACTCGATACGGCCCTTTATATACGCTAACTATAAATTTTAAGGGTAAAATAAAGTCACACGTTTCTTTATGCGACTTACTTATTTCAATTTAGTTATGCCTTAATCTAATTCTATAACTGCAATATTGAAAGGAGGATCAAATGCATTGATACCGAAAAGTGCTCCAAACTGAGATTCCAATAAATAGATATATTCCTTACCTCCAGTTTCACGATACCACAATCCTGATGCATCATCGTAGCCTGTCGCTACCACACTACCTGTAGCAGTTGTGACATCAGAAAAAACTAATTTGTAAACAGTACCAACATTAGCAGGGTCTCCAGTATCGTTAGTCGCATAGTACAAAGTATTTTGGCTGTCTACCCAAGAGATTCCATCTGCATCTACAGCATCAAGTCCAGTAACAGTTACTTCTTGTAAAATGCCTGGTGTTCCATTATTGATTGGTAAGTACCACATTTTATTTCCTTGCGAAACATAAAATCCTCCTTCGTTATCATAGATCGTTCCGCCGATACCACTGATCGTTGGATCCCATTCTGTACTCGTAAACCAACTGTCGTTTACTGTTCCTGCTGCTGGGTCTATTTCAAAAATTCTTGGTTGACCGAAATCTGTTACGTAGTATTTTCCATCAACAATAGATACCGTGTGTCCGATTGAGCCT
>CALHUZ010000135.1 GCA_938039305.1 uncultured Saprospiraceae bacterium | reverse complement strand
AGAAAAAGATGAATATCCTGTTGCTGCCTTGCGAAAAATGCTACTCAACGCTTTAGTGCATAAGAAGTATGGAGGAGCTGCTATTCAGCTAAGGGTTTTTGATGATCGATTATCCATTTGGAACGAAGGTACTTTACCTTCTGGTCTGACCTTGAGAGCCTTAAAAGGGAGCATAACTCTAAACCACCTAATCCACTCATTGTCGATGTCTGCTTCAAAGCTGGGTACATTGACACATGGGGACGTGGCACATTAAAAATTTGTATAATTCGATGAAAATGAAGATTGAAAATAACGATGGAATTATTGACATTATCTATGATGGGTTTTTGAGTAGTTTAATAATTAAAGAACCAAGAATAGCTGACTGGCCTAATTGTGAAGGAACTGTTGCAAGATACTATGCTTGCTTTCCTCCAAACCCAATCAATCGAGTAGAACTAAAGAATCTTGAAGAAAACATAATGAAGATTAATTCAATAGAGGACTTTGTAGAATCTGGATTTACTAAACTTCTCAAAAGTGGGAATTATGAATTCGAATTATGGGAAGACAAGTCAACGGAATACCTCTACAACACAAGTTTAATTAATTCGAACAAAACAATATTTAATTGGCATAAGGATAGAATAGGGAAGTACAGAGTAGCGAAGCCTTACTCACCAAATAGTTATTATCCATATGGACGACAATTAATGTTTACAGAACCATTCGAAACATTAGATGCAGATAGAATTAATCACTATGAAAACTTAATCGTAAAAGGTGAACGTCCAAAGGCAATTGTAATTCGATTTGTGAATATGATACAAGAAGATGAAGATGGAGGTCAACCTATGGTAAACACAACAAAATATGTTCTTGACGGACATCACAAACTAATTGCATACAAGAACAAAAAGATAAACCCACATTACATAGTAATTAATAAATTAGCAGACTCTGATACTAAAAAAAGAGTAAATTCAATTTTGCCAAAATTAGAGAAGCTTTTGTATCCCTATCAACAAGAACATATTATTACGTGGGGAATTGATTCAATTTATAATCCAACTTTAGAGTTCACAAAATATTTTGATTCGTATATGGAACAAGCTCCGCGAATCGAAGAAATACTAATAAAGAGAATATATAGCGTCTCAAGAAATTTCCATAGTCGATATCACGAAATTGATTTGGAGAAAAGAGAATGGTTTGAAAACAGATTAACTAACTTCAAGAAGAGAATCGATTCAAAGCAAGAAGAATTGACTTTTACTTACTATTGTAGAAATGACAAGAAACAAAAGCATCAAAAAATTGATAAATGGGAAACAATAGAAAATATACTAAATCAATAAAGAACTATAGCAACATCGTGTGATCACAGCATACCCTTCGGGATACGCTGGATACACGTAATCAGTTATCTTTTCAGTATAAGATATTGTTTACCCAATTTTAATAATTGCCAATAAGAGACTGGAGAAAGTCAACTTAGCAAAGGACTTAATTAAGAATAAGAACTAAGGCATAGTTACATCATAAGCAACATATATCAAGAGAATCTGCCCGTCGGTATCAAGTACTGATTTTGATGAAATGTAGTTCTCTGAATCAAGATTTGTCAGATTAGAGGATTGTTAGGCTTAGTTATTTGTTTACTATCCCTATCTTAGTAATACTATAGCTGTCTGAATCAAGATTTACAGGATTATTAGGTGAGCAGGATTTTACAAATGTGCTTTTCCTATCTTGCTAATTCTAAAATCAAGAGAACCTGCCTGTCAGCAGACTGGTCCTGACTCCGACAAAAAAGAATAGTATCTCAATCATGATACGCAGGATAAGTGGATGGTGAAGACACTATAGGTAAGTATTCCTAATGTTAGGGTGCAATAGAAAAATCATTATTTATATAGAACAGCTAAAATAAATTCAATGTTAGAAAACACGATCAATAATCAAGAAGTAAAAATATTAAGTAAATTTCGCGAATACCAAAGTATGCCTTTTGCAATTATAGGAGGATTTGGAGTTTGTTTGATTTGCGCTTATCTATGGGCAGCCATCATGGTAATTACTAATTACCAAGTTGGGATTATTGCAATAGGCTTAGGCTTAGCAGTGGGGTTTGCAGTAAGATATTTTGGTGCAGGTGTAGACTATTCATATAGTATAGTCGGTGCTGGACTTGCATTCTTGGGTTGTATGTTAGGTAATCTATTTGCTCAGATAGGCTTTATCTCTCAGGCTCAATCATTATCTTATTTAGATGTTGTGATGTTGTTAGATCTATCGATTATTAAGGACATAATGGTAGAGAGTTTTAGTCCTATGGATCTGATCTTTTATGCTATTGCTGCGTACGAAGGATTTAAATTTGCGATAAGGCCTGTAGAGGATTCTGACTTACTTGATTTTAGTGAAAACAAATTGGATGCGACACCTCCGTTACATTCTCTGAGAATGCCTTTAGCGGTTGGTTGCTTTGTTGCTATAGTTTTCTTGAGTTTTTTGTCCTCTGGATCTAAGACAGGTGAGCAGACTTTCTATTACGAAGATGGGAGTGTTATGTCTACTGGAAATTATATAGATGGACTACAAGATGGAGAATGGAAGTATTATCATACGACAGGTGAGCAACAAGCTATGGGGTCATATATTACAGGATTAGAAGAAGGCCAATGGAATTACTTTGATAGCTTAGGCCAGAAAATAAAATCCATAGATTACATGAAAGGTATGTCACACGGTACATATATGACATATAATAATGGGACTGTTATAGATAGTGGTCGGTTCCATCTCAATAGGGAAGTAGGTCGATGGATCTCTAAGCATGATAATGGAATGCTGGCATCTTCTGGGAATTTTGAGAGAGGAAAAACGGAAGGCGATTGGCAGTTCTATCAAGAGAATGGCTTATTAAGTAGTCAAGGAAGTTATAAAAGTGGTAATCAGGATGGCGCCTGGAAGCACTATGATCTGGAAGGTGAGTTATTAGAAGAAGTCGTGTACAAAGAAGGAGAATTAGATAAAGTGATGTATGTAAAAGAGGACGGAAAGGAACTGGTCGTAGGCGGTAATGGATATTATTCTCTGAAGTATGATAATGGAAACATAAGCTCTGAGGGACTAATAAAGGATGGGAAGTTCGATGGAATATGGAAAGGGTATTACCTTAACGGTGATATGGAATCCGAAACACAACATATAGGAGAAGATATTACTTTATTAGCTATGTACGATAGAGCTGGTGACTTAATGGTGAAAGATGGGAATGGGCAGGTTATTTCAACATATGACTCAGGCAACTTAAGCCAACAAGGTGAGATAGTCAATGGTAAGCGCCATGGAACTTGGATGACATACTATGATGATCCGGCTATAAAAAGCACCGAGATAAATTATAAGAATGGGGTATTAGATGGTGACTATATGGGCTATGCATATGATGGCTCAATGTACGTAGAGGGTGAGTATAAAGATGATCTCCAAGTCGGATTATGGAAGTGGTACTACCTCGGCGGTACTCCAGAATCTGAAGTAAATTTCATAAAAGGAGAAAAGGATGGCGTACAAACTTTCTATAATGAATCAGGCATAGAAGTCAAACAAGAAATATATAAGAATGGAAAATTTCTTGAAGAAAAGATACTCGGGGATGAGTAATGATTGGTTAAGAATAGGATTCTCTTATCATCTGGACCTTGCGGAGACCTGTCCGTCTCCGGAGGAGATCTCCCGTAACGATAGTTAATATAGAAAATCTATGTGGCAAGGGTATGGCCTTAATCATGATATTGGGGCAAGCATTTTCTATAATGCAGATGGGGTAGGCCATCTTTATATAGTTGGTCCAGTAGTTTTTGATTGTAACAAGGCTTAGTCTATATTTGCGTTTTTTAATTTTAAGAGATATCAATGCAAGTATTAAAAACTCACTACCATCCTGACGTCGAAAGTTTAGATAGTAAGTCTGTTCTTAAGAGACTTGCTACAAGGAGTATCGCAATGCATGGTGATACGATTCTATTACTCTATACAGAACGGTACGAAGACTACAGCCTGCCTGGAGGTGGCTTGGATGTAGGAGAAGATAGGGTAGGAGGGATGGTAAGAGAATTGTGTGAGGAGACGGGAGCTCAAAATATAAAGAATATCAGGCCCTTCGGTGCTTACGAAGAATACAGACCATGGCATAAGCCAGGTCATGATATCCTACATATGATATCCTATTGTTATACCTGCGATGTAAGCCGAGATCTCGGTACTACTAATCTGGAATCCTACGAAACTAATAATGGCATGCAAGCTCAGTGGATTAATATTCATACAGCGATAGCTCATAATATAGAGACGATGGCCACCAGTGATAAGCAAGGCATGTCTATAGAGCGAGAGACATATCTACTTCAGCTTATCGCAGAGAGATGTTAGGTATAATTAGCTAGTAGGGGATAAGTGTATCGGGAAATAGAATAATAGATATAAGTTAAAACAATATGATAAAAAGAGCTTATTTATTGATAGCATTTGTATTGCTGTCATTCCTTAGTAATGATCTATCTGCTCAAGTAACAGAAAGACAACAATTAGCAAAACTGTCTTTCTTAATGGGAGATTGGTCAGGGACTTCCTCCGTATATAGCAAAGGAGACACGACACAGAATAAAGTCCGCGAAAGCGTTAATTATATCTTAGATGGTAACGCGATTACAATCGATGTATCATCTGCGACTATTGATTT
>CALHUZ010000134.1 GCA_938039305.1 uncultured Saprospiraceae bacterium | reverse complement strand
GTAAAGGTTTCTTTTCTTTTTCACCACAACTGATGATTGTTATGATGAAAAGGGAGCCCAGTACTTTGAAGAGATTTGATATTTTCATTAGAAGCCAATTGTTTTAGACTTTCTAATATACATCTACGAGGATGATTCCCTCTATTGTAGAGGAGGTATTTTAGAATTGTTAAGCGGTAGTAATGATTGATTTATTAGTGGGCTGTGTATTTTTCTTTCTTTATTGTCAAATAGAACAGTTTAAGCAGCCACTTTTGTTTGCGTTGGATTGTACTCTGAGGCCTGTAAGGTGCTGAGCTGCGTAAGCTTGAATCCATCCCTTTTTCACACATATATTATTAAGGTCAATATTGTCTTTTTTAGCAGCATCGACGATTTGATTTTGATACTCTTGAGTTCCCCAACAATTAGGACAATAGCCTTCTATTACTTCTATAGGCTCTTCGTTTTTTCTTTTGGATCCGAAAAATGACATAGTTAGTTTTTGTATTGTGATTTGACAGACTGAGCTAAGGTGTTAGCCTTTGAATTGGAAATTGGAGGGCAGTTGAAAAACTGCTCTCCAAAGGTATTGTTATTTAAATTATCCAATTGCTAATTCTAAAGGTGCTGCCTTTGGAAAATCAATTTCAAATTGTGCCAAGTTGTGTATATAATTGCTGACTATCTTATCCCCGATATTTAGTACGATGTCAATGAGATTTACTTCTGTGAAACCTGCTGCAAAGAATGCATCTTTTGCTTGATCAGATACTTGTCCTTTTTGCTTAGTTGTGACTAAAGTAAATTTTGCAAGTGCATCGAGCCGTGCATCGAAAGATGCAGATCCGCCTCTGATCTCTAATATCTGGTCTGGAGTAAAACCATTGAGTCCGGCGATAGTCGTATGGGCAGATTGACAATATTCACATCCATTATATTCACTCACGACGAGGTTGACGACTTCTTTCTCTTTTTTAGTAAGTGTTGACTTTCTATTTTGAAATGCGAGATAATCTGGAAGTGCTGTCTCGTTTTTTGCATAGTATGCATAAAGGTTAGGCACAAAACCTACACCTTTTTCTAATTGGTCAAAGATTTGTTGGTTGCTTGCTGATACTTCTGATCTTGTAGGTACTTTAAAACTGTTCATAGTGCTATAATTTTTAATGGTTACTAATTATGACACAAATATGAATCAGAAAGTTAGCGGTCATATAGACGCAATTTCCCGACGTGTTATCAATATTTCCTTCAACTAAAAAAGGAAAATTATTAGTAGAGATAAGACTTTATGCCTCTTTGAATTTGGAAGGAGAGATTCCTTCATGCTTCTTGAAAAATCGACTAAAGGATTGTACATCTCTAAAACCTAAATCATAACCGATCTCTGAGACCGGTTGATCAGTATATCTTATTATCCTTCTAGCTTCTAGCATGATTCTATCTTGGATGAGCTGAAGTGGTGTCCTGTTATGTGTTTTTCCAAATAAATTAGACAGTGTTTTAGGAGACTTGTTAAGCAATTGTGCATAGTCTGTGACAAGGTGATATTTACGGAAGTGTTGTTCTACTAAGTAGTGATATTCGCGAACTATGTCAACTTCTCCAGTTGCTATAGCTTCAAAGTTGTCTTGACGCTTATAAATACGAGTGAATAGGATCAGTAGTCTCTTAAGCATCATCTGCAGCATCTCCAACTGTAGTCCATCTGAAGCTGTCATCTCGTCAGTTGCCATCTTCCATACTGATTTAAGCCTGTCTAACTCGTCTTCTGTAGGCTTCAGCAAGGGAAGTCTGGCTGAACCATAAAAGAGAATACCCTTACAGCTTACTTCGCTATCATGATCGAGTATACAATAGAAAGGCTTATTGAACCTTAGAACTTTGGTTTTGCCAATACTTTGAATTGATATCTTATGGAAGCCCGTTAGCGTTATTATTTCGTCTTTGGCAAAGGCGTATTGTTGAGCATCTATCGTTAACCGATTGTTGTCATCTTCAAACCATATAACAGTAAGTAAACCTTTTACAGTGTTATTGTTAAGAATAGTGCTTGCGTCATCCAAATCCGTTATCTCAAAATATTCGTCTGTTCTGCCTAAATATTTCATTTATTCTTTAGCTGTTTCTTGGGTATCAATAACACAGCTAATGCCAATGTTGTTGGACCTATGTTGCATAGTAGTATAGAAATGTCCGCTTGACTTCAATTAAGGTAGACAATTATAAATTCACATTAAATCGAGATATAACTCTCAATTCTTTACTTTAGATGCACGTGCTAAGTCATAGTGAAAAAGATAGATTGGCTTTCTCCGGAAAGTGTTTTAAGAATAAAACAACGGAAGCCATTAAATGTGTCTCAACAACCTAACAAGAAGGTTTGAGACTGAAAAAAACTGAGAGTATGGATATATCAGGAAAGGTAGTAGTTATAAGTGGCACAGGATCTGGGATTGGAAGAGCGACAGCTTTGCTATGTGCAAAAAAAGGAGCAAACTTGGCTATCAGTGATATCGATGGCATGCGACTTCAAGAGACAGTTGATTTAGTGAAAGCAGAAGGAGGTGAAGTCCATAGTCAGATATTGGACGTTAAAGATTGGGAAGGTTGGAAAAGATATGCTGACGCGGTGATCAGTCATTTTGGACATGTTGATGTCGTTCTTAATAATGCTGGAGTAACAATCGGGTCATTTACTATTGAAGAAGTACCTATGGAGAAGTTCGAGTGGGTTATGGACATTAACTTCTGGGGAATGGTATATGGTACGAAAGCTTTCTTGACTCATTTGAGGGGGCGTCCAGAGGCCACTGTCGTAAATATTTCAAGCATACTAGGTCTTGGAGCTATTTCTGAACAAGGGCCATACTGCTCATCTAAATTTGCTATTAGAGGATTCACCGAATCCTTACGTATGGAGGCTATGATTGACTTTCCTCATGTCAATGTGTTATCTGTTCACCCAGGAGGCATAAAGACTAATATCGCTGCTGATGCGGACTGGGGAGACAAGATTGTCACTCAAGAAGAAAAGGATCAGATGGCTAAGGACTTTGAGAAGACATTTATCAATACTGCAGAATATGCAGCCAATGATATTGTAACAGCCATTGAAAAGAATAAAAAGCGCTTACTGATAGGAAGTGATGCTAAAAGAATGTGGCGTGTGATTAATTGGTTTCCTGTTAGATACACGAAGATGCTTTACAACAGTTTGATTAAGGATATAAGAAAGTAGGATGTATAAATTTAACCCTCGTTCAAAATCATATCAGCACCTTTCTCAGCGATCATAAAGACTGGGGCATTCGTATTTCCAGATACGATCTCTGGCATTATAGATCCATCTATCACTCGCAGTCCACCTATTCCATGAACTTTCAATTCTGGATCAACTACAGAAGTATTGTCGGACCCCATTTTGCATGTTCCAACCGGATGATAGACCGTCTCGACTCTTCTTTTGATATAGGCGACTAAGTCATCATCAGAAACGCTTGGATCGATTCCTGCCCATTCACTTGCATACTTCTGCAGCGGCTCTTGAGAGATGACATCAAGGGCGATTCTGCCTCCTTTGATCAATAACTCCAAGTCTTCTGGTTCGCTCAAGAAGTTTGGGTCAATTATAGGAGTGTCCATTGGATCTTTACTGTTGAGAGTGACAGCCCCTCGACTCTTTGGTTTTAAAAGAGTAGGGCATACTGTAAATCCATCTCTATTAGTTGGAATTGTTGAGAAGTCGTAGAGATCAACATCCTTCCCATCATTTGCATGAAATGGAGCAAAGTGAAACTGACAATTCACACGATCATTATAATTATCAACATTGAAAAAGGACACAGCTTCAAGAGGGCTACAAGTAAGTGGGTTGTTCTTTTTGTTAATGAAGTATTTAACTCCATCAATTATTTGATTAGGCAAGGTGGCGCAATGATTAAAACCTATCTTTTCTTTTGTATATGCACTTACAAAATAGAATAAGTGATCTTGAAGATTTTGCCCAACGCCCGCAAGTTCTTTTTTAATTTCAATTTTATGTCTTTCTAATTCCTCCTTCGGCCCAACTCCTGAAAGCTTGAGAATTTGAGGACTGTGGAATGACCCAGCACTCAAGATTACTTCTTTTGTACATCTGATGTCTTCTGTCTGTCCCTTTTTATAAATAGTGACGCCGATAGCTTTGTCATGTTCGATTATGACTTGCGATACATGACACTTGGTTCTAACCGTGAGATTAGACCTTTTCATTGCCGGCTTTAAAAATACAACAGCCGCGCTCTGTCTTTTTCCATCTTTGATAGTAAATTGAAATAAACCTGTTGCATTTTGCGTCTTTCCGTTATAGTCGGTATTGTCTGGTAGGCCGATCTGCTTTCCTGAATCGATGAAAGCTTGAGCAAGTGGAGTTTCTAAATACTGAGGATAACCTACTCCTAATTCTCCAGTTGTACCATGATAGCCTTTATCAAGTTTGTCGACATTGGCATTAAGTTCGGATTTGATAAAGTAGGGTAGTACACTTTTGGCATCCCAGCCAGGGCATCCCATATTACTCCAAGTGTCATAATCATCGTGAT
>CALHUZ010000133.1 GCA_938039305.1 uncultured Saprospiraceae bacterium | reverse complement strand
TTGAGAAGTGTTTTCTGACTTAAGCTTTATAGCTTCGGCTACAGCAGCATCGCTGTTCGCTCGATCTAATGTCTCCAATGCATCACTGATGACTTTATAAGATTGCTCAGTTGCTAAAGCGTCTGCTATGATTTCAGTTATGTCTACTCCAGAGATTTTATTGAGCTTCTTAATGGCCGCTCCTCTTACTGATGAGTGAGGATCGGCCTTGGCCATCTTTTTCAATCTGTCTATAAGGACTACTTCATCTTTGACTTTTATATTCTCAACCGCCATCTTACGTATAAGGTGATGCTTATCGGCCAATGCTGAAAGAAGAGTCTCTTGTGCTTCTTTCTTATTCTTTAGCTCATTTATGGCTTCAACTCTGTGGATATATGTATCCACCCATTTGTATTGATTCACATAAGCCTCAATCGACTTTTTTTCATCTTTTACAAAAAGTAAGTGATCATATCTATCAAAAACAACCAATGCAGGCTCTTGCTCCATAGGCAGTGACAGAATTTCATTTCGATCATCGATAAGAAAATCATATTGAACTTCAACTCCCGCATCATTGTAGACACTTATAGTCACAGGAAGTTGAAAAATTGCTTTTGCTGACTCTGTATCTTGGGTTTGATCAACTATTATGTCCAACTGCTTTGTGACACTGTTGTAATTGTATTCAAGATCAATGATAGGGTGTCCAGAAGACAAATACCACTGATCAAAAAACCACTGTAAATCAAGACCGCTTACATCTTCAAAGGCCATACGTAATTCATCAACTTCAACAGCTGTCTCCTTATGGTCTGTTAAGTATTTATTTAGGCCTGAAAAGAAGGCGTCATCTCCTAAGTGATGTCTTAGCATGTGAAGGACCAATCCTCCTTTGTTATAAGAGTGTCCATCAAACATCTCTTCTTTATCTCCATATCCGTAATGAATAAGAGGGTGTGTGCCACTTTGCATGATAGAAGCAAGGTATCCTTGCTTCTCATTATTTCTTTGAAAACCAGCCGCATCAAGACCATACTTATGCTCTTGCCAAAGGTGTTCGCTATAATTAGCAAACCCCTCTTGAAGTGTCAGGTTTGCCCAACTCTCTACTGTTACTAAATCACCAAACCAATGATGAAATAATTCATGAGCGACGATATAATCATTGCTATCGTCTATTAATTCTCTTTTAGTCTTTTGAATAAAATCTCCATAGATGACTGCAGTAGTATTTTCCATTGCGCCAGAGACATAATCTCTTGTGATGATCTGACTAAACTTATTCCATGGGTATGGATAATCTAAAATGTCAGAGAAAAATTTTATCATCTCCGGTGTGTGAGCAAATATATCTTTTGCAAAAGCCTCGTACTTAGGTTCTACATAATATTCTAATAAAAGGCCATCTACTTCTTCCTCAACTTTTGCAAATTCTCCAACAGCAATCATTGTCAGATAAGGAGCATGTGGTTTATCCATCACCCATGTATCTGTTCTATTTCCATCTACTTGCTTTTTAGATGATGTTTTTTCTCCATTAGAAAGCGTCATGAAAGAATCATCTACAGTCAGGCTGATGGTGTGAGTCATTCTCTCATTTGGTTTGTCAATGGTTGGAAACCATTTAGAATTATGTTCTGTCTCTCCTTGAGTCCAGATCTGTTTGGGCTTACTACCCTCTTCACCTCTTGGATTTATAAAAAACAATCCTTTATCACTTGTGATGGCTGCACTTCCGCCTATTGGCCCTTCCGATGGGCTAGCTACATAATCAATTGTGATTGCTAGCTCTTCTGTACGGTTATATTTTTTTCCTAATTCAATTTCTAATTTATAACCATCATATTCAAAAGGAAGGCTCTTTCCAGAGGCATCAGCGACATACTGAATCTCAAAACCTTTAGCATCTAATATGAGCTGAGCTTGTTCATAAAAATACGGGATGAGCTGTAAATCTGCTCTTCCAAAAACGCGCTCTTTATTCCAATCAAATCTGATATCCAAATCCATATGCAAGAGATCCCATTGTCTATCTGCGGCTGCGTTATATGTAGGCAATTTATATCCCCTCGGTGCAGTAACAACAAGTTCGTCTAACGTTCTTTCTTCTGTATACTCTTCTCCAATGTCATCTAAATCTTCAGTTGTATAGATCTCATCTTCATCACTTGCTTCTATAACTTGCGATTCTCCATCAACTAAATTTTTCTGTGTGCTACAGCTATAAGCAAAGATTAACAAAAAGAAATATAGAATAGTATGCTTCATGATTATCCTAAAAGTTGTTTTACAATAGATGCAACTGTTTTACCATCTGCTTTTCCTGCTAGCTTTTGAGAAGCGACACCCATGACCTTTCCCATATCCTTCATGCCTTCTGCTCCAAGTTCAACAACTATGTTTTTTATAAAATCTGTCAAAGCTTCTTCGTCCATTTGCTCTGGCAAAAACTTTTGAATAACTTCTATTTCTTCCTTTTCTACTTTTGCTAGATCTTCTCTGTCTTGTTTTATATAGATATCATATGAATCTTGTCTTTGCTTCACAAGCTTTTGTAATAATTTGATCTCGCCCGCTTCATCTAAAGTTGTTCCACTGCCATCTGTCTTTGTTAACTGTATAGCGGCCTTAATAGATCTTATGCTTCTTAGGGCAGCTTGGTCTTTATTCTTCATGGCGCTTTTAAGCTCACCCATTACTTTTTGTTCTAAACTCATATTTATTGATTTTCAATCGTATTCGTTAGTTCTATAAAGTCTTCAAGAGATAATTGTTCAGGTCTCGTCGTCATTATATCTAAGTCGTATAAAGATTCATTTGTGATAAATGGCTTTAACGTATTGCGAAGCATTTTTCTTCTTGAGTTAAACGTGCCTTTTACTATTTGTCTAAATAGTTTTGGATCACAAGGGATATTATAATCATCCTTTCGCACCAACATCAATATCGCACTGGTCACTTTAGGGGCTGGAAAAAAAGATCCAGGATCAACCGTGAATAATACTTTCGTGTGATAACTCGCTTGAAGTAAAACACTCGTCACGCCATATACCTTTGACCCTGGTCCAGAGGCAATGCGCTCCGCAACTTCTTTTTGAAACATACCAATGACGACAGGAACCTTGTCTTTGTATTTATCTACTCTAAAAAGAATCTGACTTGAGATGTTATACGGGAAGTTGCCAATGATATTATACTGCTCACTATCAAAGACTGTTTCTAAGGGAAGCTTGAGAAAATCCTTTTGTATCAATTGAGATTCGTCCATCCCCAACTCTTGCTGAAGATGATGGACCATGTCCCAATCTGCCTCAACAGCTTTAAAATTAAGATCTGATATCTCAAGTAAATATTTTGTCAAAGCCCCCTTTCCAGGGCCCACTTCGAGCACATTATTACCTTGCCGGTTCGACATGAGTTCATCAACGATTCGCTGACTGATTGATTCGTTGATCAAAAAATTTTGCCCGAAGGACTTCTTAGGCCTCAATACATTTGCTTTAAGCGGCAAAAATCAGTCTTTTTCTACTAGAAAGAAAGAACCCATGAGAAAGGCTACTTAAAAGAACTTGTCTTTTAAAAAGTGTAGCACAATAGTCTAAGTCGAAAACCTATTTAATGAGTAGTATATTTGTTAGATAAATGTAGTGTGGTATGAGTAAAGTGAAACTAGGAATATCGATAGGAGATATTAATGGCATAGGACCAGAGGTGCTGATCAAAGCCCTAAGTAATAACATGCTGCTTAATGAATGTACGCCTGTCATCTATGGATCTTCTAAAGTTATGGGCTATCATAAGAACATAGTAAAGGACCCAAACTTTCACTTTAGCAATATAGATAAGCCAGAAAGGGCTGCGTCTGGTAAAGTAAATCTTATCAACTGCTGGCAAGACAATGTTTCAATAAGTCTTGGAGAAGCAACTGAAGATGGAGGAAAGTGCGCCCACATCGCCCTTGATAGAGCTGTTGCAGATCTCAATGAAGGCCTAATAGATGCATTGGTTACTGCACCAATAAACAAGCATGCCATGAAAATGGGCAACTTCCCGCATATAGGACATACAGAATATGTTGCAGACCGTGCAGGCATGTTGGGCAAGGAGCTGATGATGCTTGTCTCTGATGAGCTTAAGGTAGCAGTTCTCAGTAGTCATATTCCTCTACGTGAGGCAGCAGATAAAGTAACAAAGGAAAGAATCTATGAATGCATCAAGATTCTGAATACGTCTCTGGTTCAAGATTTTGGAAAAAGTAAGCCAACTATAGCTGTTCTTGGGCTTAATCCCCATGCAGGAGAAAATGGAGAGATTGGCAATGAGGATATGGAGATGATTAAACCCGCCATATTAGAACTTAAGAAAAAGGGCATTTTAGTAAGTGGTCCTTATTCTCCAGATGGATTTTTTGGAAGCAACTCCTACAAAAAATTCGATGCAGTTTTAGCCATGTATCATGATCAGGGCTTAATCCCTTTCAAGGCATTGTCCTTTGGGTCAGGAGTAAACTTCACTGCTGGGCTTCCTGTGATTAGAACCTCACCAGATCATGGTACTGGATATGAAATAGTAGGCGAGAATCTTGCTGATGCATCTTCCATGAGACAAGCTATTTATTCTGCCATAGATATATATCGATCAAGAACAGAGTATCACGAAAGTCATAGAAGTAAAGTAGAAAAGGTTAAGATCGCAAGTGCGGGGCAAATTGTGTAATCCTTAATTCAGCCAACGACTCTTTAATATAATTCTCAGCCGGTGATTAACGTCTTTAGAAAAAATGACTTAGCCAACATAATCTTGTTACTACCTTATACTATAGTTCTTAGAATCCATAGTATACTTCATCCGGTTGCATATACAGCCAAAGACGTAGATTCTATCTTAATAAAATGGTTTTTCGATACTGTCAGTGCTCCCTTGACTCAATCGATCATAGCAATAGTCCTAATCTTTGGTCAAGCTATACTGATCAATAGCCTTGGTAACGGACATCGTCTTTATAGAACACCCAATGCACTAGCTGGTATGTTTTACATACTTCTCGTAAGCTCTATACCAGACTTACAGATTCTGTCACCAGCCTTAATTGGTATCACATTCATTTTAATCGCTGTCTTCTATATTTTCAAGACTTATAAAATGACTGTCGCGGCTACGAGCATCTTTAATGCAGCGCTCGCCTCTGCAATAGCCGCGATCATCTATCCTCCATATTTTATAGCCATTGTTGCGATTTTTATGGGGCTAACGATGATGCGTAATTTTAAGCTTATAGAGCGTATTCAGTTTATGGTAGGCTATGGCGTTTTACTTTGGATCTTTGGGGTTTTGCTATTTTATTACGATCTATTAAGTGCTCAGACCTTCTCGTTTCTTTCTTTTCCTGGAGCCATGATCGAAATTACTTGGTTAGACCAAAAAACGCTTTGGACTCTTGGCTCGGTCCTTTTTCTTGTTTTTCTATCTCTTGTTAACTACTACAACTTTGTTAAAAAGAAGGGAATAGATGTAAGAAAGAAGATCAGTTTCTTTTATTGGTTATTGGCGTGCTCATTGATCGCTTTGATATTTTTTCAAGGGCTCAGTTATCAACACTTCTTCTTTGTCGCTACCTCTTTTGCAGTGTTTCTAGCGATGACGACACTTCTAATTAGGAATCGCTTACTCTCAGAGTTATTGCACCTTTTTCTTTTGGTCGGAGTTTTTTATCTACAGTTTGGTTTATAAGTCGTCTGCACACTGACAATAGTGGTTAAAGAATTATTAATCCTGTTTTAAGCCTCTTATATATCTATATCTTCGCCTCAACCTTATAGAACGATATACCAGCCTCCTTAAGATCTCCGTTTTAGATCATAACATTCATTTTAATAATTCTCCATGAAGGGCTTTTTCACTTTGTCATTTCTTCTTTTTACTCTTTTAGCAACTAGTCAAGAGATCTCTCCTGTAACCTGGTCATTCGATGTTGAGAACGTCGATGGAGATGAGTACAACTTAATTTTTACAGCTGATATAGATGCCGGTTGGAATGTCTACTCTCAATATATAGAAGAAGGCGGGCCTGTAGCTACAGAAATCGTATATGAAAGTGAAAAAGTAAATACCATAGGAAAAGCCGAAGAGAGCGGTTATAAGAAAGAAGGGATGGATGCCATCTTCGATATGCATATGATTAAGTTTCTTGATAAAGAGCCCTATGTGATCACTCAGAAAATCAAGAAAGGAGACAGCGATAAAATCTCTGGTTATATAACCTTCATGTGTTGTGATGATAAAAAATGCCTCGCCCCTACAGACATTGATTTTTCATTTGATCTTGCTAAAGCAAATACTTCTGCTCCACATAAAAAAGATAGAGCAGCTGTCTCAACTCCTTCAAAGACAGCAGAATTTGAAAAGATTAAAAACAGCGCACTAGCAGCTTCAGAAAAAATAATCGCCCAAAAAAAAACGGCTGTAGTTAAAACGCCTCAAGAGACAACAAGAAAATTAGCAAATACCAAACCTTCTCAAATACAATGGGTCTTAGCGGAAGAAGAGAACGCTAGGGTAAAATGGTATTATGGGTTAGAGACGTTAGCCAATGGAAATTATAGATTATCCTTTAAGGCAGACATTGATAAAGGGTGGACTGTATACTCTCAGTTTGTAGAAGATGGAGGCCCTATAGCAACCGAGATTGTTTATGAACAACCGGAAGGTCTAAAAAACATAGGTCAAAGTACAGAAGAGGGATATAGAAAAGAGGGCGTGGATCCATATTTCGATATTAATGTTATCAAGTTCCTTGATAGTAAGCCCTATGTTATCACTCAAGAAATCTCCTCTGACATAGATGCGAATAAAATCTCTGGCTATATAACATATATGGCTTGTGACGACACAAAATGTCTCCCTCCTACAGATATACCTTTTGCATTTGACATAAGTCAAGAGAAAGCTATCCCTGTCGGTTCAGAAATCGCTGATACGAATAATATCACAGAAGAAACTGCAAGTCTTGGTGGAGCAATTTTAGTTGGAAATGTAATAGATCAAAGCAGACCAAAGCTGCAAGAGACACATGCTGAACCTCTAACTAATTGTGGTGAAGAAGCGGAGTCAAGGACCAGTATGATGTGGATGTTCATCTTTGGTTTTTTAGGTGGGCTTGTTGCCTTGCTTACTCCTTGTGTTTTTCCAATTATCCCGATGACTGTGAGTTTCTTTACTAAGGATACAAAGCGCAAAGGTTGGGTGAGTGGTTTAATCTATGGTGCCTCTATAGTTGTTATTTACGTCACTATTGGACTCCTCATAACCGCGCTTTTTGGAGAAGAAGCTCTTAATAGTTTATCAACCAATTGGATTGCAAATACACTGTTCTTTTTGATTTTTGTGTTTTTCGCATTTTCCTTTTTTGGCTTTTACGAAATCACCCTACCGAGTTCTTGGTCCACCAATTCTGACAAGATGGCTGACAAAGGAGGTGTACTTGGTATCTTCTTTATGGCCTTTACACTAGCACTTGTTTCATTCTCTTGTACTGGACCGATCATCGGGGCTGCGCTTGTGGAGTCTGCAACAAGTAAGATTGGACCATTTGTAGTTATGCTTGGTTTTTCTCTTGGGCTTGCCATTCCTTTTGGACTTTTTGCAGCTTTCCCTGCTTGGTTGAATTCACTACCTCAATCTGGTGGGTGGATGAATTCTGTAAAGGTAGTTTTAGGTTTTGTAGAGCTCGCTTTGGCGTTTAAGTTTTTAACAGTAGCAGATTTAACGAGTCACTGGGGCTTATTGAAATATGAAACATTTATCGGGATTTGGATTCTAATTGCTTTGGCAATGGCAGCCTATGGGATGGGATGGCTAAAGTTTCCACACGATAGCCCAATCAAGAAAAGAAGTACGAGAAGATATGCCTTCTCATTATTGTCGCTTCTATTTGCTGGTTATTTAGCTACCGGTTTTATCTATAACGATGAAATCAAAAGTTACAACCCTCTTTTATTGATGAGTGGTATCGCTCCTCCTGTTAGTTACAATTTGTTTTTAGACGACCCCAAGGATGATCTAGATAAAGATATCAAATCAAAATATCCGTCTTTTAGCAAGTGCGCTAACAACATAGATTGTTTCAAAGATTATTTTGAAGGAATGGCATATGCTAAAGAAGTTGGAAAGCCCGTTTTCTTAGACCATACTGGACATGGTTGTGTTAATTGTCGTCGTACAGAAGACAACATTTGGTCAGACGACAGAATACGTCGCATGCTAAGTGATGACTATGTACTAGTCTCCTTATATGTAGATGATAGAGAGAAATTAGAACAAACACTAATCTCAGAATCAAGGCAGACAAAATTAAGAACAGTGGGTAGTAGATGGGCTGATTTTGAAATTGTAAACTTTGCCGAATTCAGCCAACCTCTATATGTTATGTTAACACCACAAGAAGAAGTTGTTACTAAACCAAGAGGTTATAAAGAAGGAATAGAAGACTACTATGACTATCTCCGGTGCGGATTAGAAACCTTCAAGTCAGTTTCAATGAAATAGTCATTATCGTCTAATATGTAAAATCTATTTTTACAATATTCACAGTATAACTCTTTTGACTAGGTACTAAAAGTTCAGTAGAAGATATTTGCTCTGCATCAGGAAATCGCAATCTCAAATTTTGATACTCTGTGCTCAGTACACTTGTCCTTTTATAATTTCCGGTACCATCTAATATGTACTCACTGACAGTGCTATTATTTGTGATTTGGTCATTATAAATCAATCTTAGCCTACTTGGAGTTATGAATGGATAAAAAGAAGAAAACGCTCCGTTATCATTTTGCGAAAATTGCTTTTTATAAAACACTTGATGCCACTCTTTTTTCGCATTCTTATCAAGAGAGACTAGAACCATATCATCTCGATAATGATCACTATAAGCAGATGCTGAAGGTATAGAAGACCGACCATAAGAAGACGTTTGGTTAAGTCCTAGAGCAGATCCAGATCTTCGGCTTATATCATAAGCCACTTCGAAAGCAATGATAGGAGTTCCATCTGACTTCCAGAGAACATCTGAAATCCTAAAATTTTCCATTCTTTCTTTTTTTCGTTCTCCATATACTTCAAAGAATACATCTTCTTCAAATGGCATAAGATCAAACTCTAGTCGATCTAATGTATTTTTGTTTCCTGAAAGCCAGAAATATCCTGTACTCGAATCAGAGCGCTTTTCGTCATACAGCCCTGCTATTCCAATTGTATTATTCAGATTATTTATTGTGAAAAACAAATCTTGACAAACGATGTCATTCAGTGGAATTAGAATATCGTGGATAAAATCACCTTCTCTTGAAAGTTGATAAATGTGAGCGACATGATTCTCTTTGTTGCCTCTTGTGTTGTCATGCTCTGCAAGCAAATAGAAGGTGCCTCGGTTATCCAGTTTAATATCTACAATCTCATCATATAAATCTGTTCCTTTAAATATATATTCTGAATCTGATAGAACCTTTCTTCCTGTGACATCGACTGTTATTATTTGAAGCTTATCAGAATCCAAAATACTGTACAAAGCAATTTTTGATTCATCGTCTGATTGTACGGTTTCAAAATTAAGGCCTTTCCATTCACGTTCTTTATTAGTTAAAAAGACCGAATCAATTCTTACTGCGCTATTATCGAAGATATCTAGCTTGGTTATATCCATACCTTCTTTGCGATAGCCGTAAATAACAGCAAATGCAGAGTCGAGGTTGATCACCTCATAAATAGAACATCTCTTTTCATCAAGATTTATTTGCCTTTCACTTTGAAAAACAAGGTCATCATCATAAAGTAAAACCTCTCGTTCATTACCTTTTTCGCGATAAAACAAAATTCGATCTCCTACCTGACCTACTATATCATAAAGGATATTATTTCTTATGCTTATATCCGGAGATACGGTTACTTGTTGTGCAGAAAAACACAATGGCATAAGCAAACAACAAAACTGAAACACCAACTTGATTCCTGCTTTTACCATATATGACTTGTTCGTTGTGAATATAGAACGCCTTAAGACACTTATAAGAGGCTTAATGCGCTAAATATATAGTAATCTAACGGTAGAGTCAAAATATGGTTTTAGGTTAAAGAAGGTTCACCTAAACTCTATGACTATGATAGGACCAATTCTTCTTTTTCGCCTTCCTCTTCAACTTGTACGACATCGTCACCATCAACATCAAGAAGTTCGACTTTTAAGTTGTCAATAATAAACCTTTGTCGCTCTGGCGTATTCTTACCCATATAGTAAGAAAGGATGTCGTCTATATCAGTATTCTGAGACAAAAAGACAGGTTCAAGTCTAATATCTTCACCGATGAAGCCTCCAAACTCATCTGGTGAAATCTCACCAAGACCCTTAAATCTTGTGATTTCTGCTTTTCCTCTTAACTTATTAATAGCTTCTGCTTTTTCCCCCTCGCTGTAGCAATAGAAAGTCTGCTTTTTATCTCTAACTCTGAATAGAGGCGTTTCAAGAATATACAAGTGGCCTTGCTTAACCAAGTCTGGAAAAAATTGTAAAAAGAAAGTGAGCAGAAGTAATCTAATGTGCATTCCATCTACATCTGCATCCGTAGCAACTACAACCTTGTTATATCTTAAACCATCTATACCATCTTCTATATTCAAAGCATGCTGAAGCAAATTGAATTCTTCGTTCTGGTAAACAATTTTCTTCGTCATATTATAACAATTAAGAGGCTTTCCTCTTAAGCTAAAGACCGCCTGTGTCTGAACATTACGGGCTTTTGTGATAGATCCGCTTGCGCTATCTCCTTCTGTTATAAATATAGTTGAGTCCAGTGACCCTTCCTTCTTTTTATCATTAAGGTGAAGTCTACAATCTCTCAGTTTTTTGTTGTGTAGATTGGCCTTTTTAGCTCTTTCGTTTGCTAGCTTCTTGACTCCTGCAATTTCCTTACGCTCTCGTTCTGATTGCTGAATTCGCTTCTGAAGTTCTTTAGCTGTGTCTTGGTTTCTATGTAAAAAGTTATCAAGTTCCTTTTTTACAAAATCAAGTACAAAGGACCTCATTGTGGCTCCTTCAGGTGCCACGTTTTGTGAACCGAGTTTTGTTTTCGTTTGTGATTCAAACACTGGCTCTTCTACCCTAACTGAGATCGCTCCGATTACTGAAGTCTGAATATCTCGAGAATCATAATTTTTACCAAAGTGATCTCTAATCGTTTTAACGATGGCTTCTCTAAACGCAGCTAAGTGCGTTCCTCCTTGGGTAGTATTCTGTCCATTGACAAATGAATAATATTCCTCACCATATTGATTAGCGTGCGTAAGAGCCATTTCAATGTCGTCTCCTGACAAATGAATGATTGGATATCTATTTGTTTCAGCGTTGGTCTTATTCTTCAATAAGTCGAGCAGACCATCTCTTGAATAAATTGTTTTGTTATTGAATTTTAACTTCAGTCCTGCATTTAGATATGCATAATTCCAAAGTTGATTCTCTATATACTCACTTCTAAACTTGTAGTTTTTAAATATGCTCGTGTCTGGCTTAAAGCTTATAATCGTTCCGTTAGCCTCTTTGGTTTTGACAATCTTTGCCTCTTTAACAACCACTCCTCTTTCGAAAGTAACAATCTTCGTTTTTCCTTCCCTAATGGCCTGAACGGTAAACTCACCAGAAAGGGCATTGACAGCTTTTGTTCCTACTCCATTGAGGCCTACTGATTTCTTGAAGGCCTTAGAGTCATACTTTCCTCCAGTATTTATTTTTGAAACACAATCAACAACTTTTCCTAAAGGTATCCCTCGTCCATAGTCTCTTATACGCACCTCGCCAGCAACCACTTCTATAAGGAGCTCTTTACCGTGTCCCATGACAAACTCATCTATAGAGTTGTCTATAATCTCCTTAATAAGGACATAAATACCATCATCTTGAGCTGAACCATCACCCAGCTTCCCGATGTACATACCTGGTCTTAGTCTGATATGTTCCTTCCAGTCTAAGGATCTAATATTGTCTTCTGTATATTTTATCTCGCTCATGGGGTTTTTAAAATTAGAATATTCTGACATCTATTATAATCACTTAATCAGTGAGTTATCATCAGAAATGCAAAAATAATAAAGATGCCGGTTATATCAATAGCTGAATCTATTTGCCTTTGTTTTTCACTCCTTGGTCGATATAATTGGTAGTTGTCTCCTCCGAATTGATCCTCTTCGTATCTTGCAGCCCAATACACAAACATGATACTTGACCTTTTAGCCGCTCTGTTGATAACCTATGGTTTTTATAGAGGTTATTCTAACGGCCTTATCGATACTATAGTTGATACTTTGTCAATTCTTGTTGGCCTTGTAGTCGCTCTGAAGTTTTCTCCAAAGTTGATTTCATACCTACAAAATATCGTTAACATCAACCCTGCCTTTGAATTTATCTTAGGATTCTTGATCATCTTTTTCGCTGTTATACTTCTTTTGAGATTTATAGCTGACCGTATGGAAGATTTGCTTCGAGCGATAAAAATCAACTTTTTAAACCAGATCGCTGGAGGGCTATTACTCGGGTTTGTCTTTGCTTTCTGTATTGGTCTGTTATTTTTGCTTTTAACCAATCTAAAAATATTGAACGATGACTATGCTTCTCAATCTACTCTATACGAGCATTTGATTAGCATCAGCCAAGAAGGTGGTTGGATAATAGAAGGGTTTAAAAACTTATTCTCCGAGTTCTGGTCTAAGTTTATGACAACTATAGATTCTGTAAAGGAAAACTTAGATAACTAAAAAGACTACTACAAGTAGTCAGCGTACTGGTCATAGTATGTTCGGAATTCATCCTTGATGATTTCCTCAGAAAGGCCATAGTCATCTAAACTATACGTGTGCTTTCCGAATTTATTCTTTTTGTGCTCTATACAGTAGGCCTCTGCTAAAGTTGTGTGCTCTTCACTCCACTCCAATCCTAATTTTTTGTAGATCTCTTGAGCAGCTATTATAGGGTTTCTAACAAGGTCCTTATATCGAACATCTATGAACTGGTCCTGATTTTTGTCTTTATAAGCTTGACAATGCTTTACTAGTCTTTTGTTTTTTCTAAGCCAATGCTGTCCGATTGCATGTGGGTTGCTTGAATCTTGAAACATCTTTTTGCTATAATGCATCATGCTGCAGTAACTAGCCATTGTCTCCGCTGGATCTCGGTGCATATGAATGATCTTTGTCTCAGGAAAGACTGTTGAGAAGTCATCCAAATACTCCATGTGGTGTGGGCTCTTAAGAAGTAAAAACTTCTTCGCGGGTTCTCTCCACAGCAATAGCTGCAACCACATCTTAAGATCTTCATAAGCAGGCTTTTGGTCCTGCTCTTCTAGCCAACGACTATAAACCGGGGTATTAAAAATAGCTTCGATGATGCTGCTCATAAAGCAATGTTCCATCAATGCTACCTCTTCATCTAAGCTATCATGATCTAAAGCATGTATCGCTTTAAAGTCAGGGTTAATATAGTTGAGCGCCTTATGTCCTATCCAAGCCAACTTCTTTCCGTGATAAGTCTTCTTCTTCGATGTTGGAACAGGGTTTACAATTTCCCATGATATAACTCCTCTAAATTCAGGAAGAGCTCCCAAAAGTCTTTGTAAAAAAGTGGTGCCTGTGCGCTGTAAGCCTGTTATTAACACTGTTGGGGGCAGCGATTTGGTGATTATTGGTTCTTGTTTAATCCAATACTGAGCCCAAAGACGATTTACTAAGTTTTGAACTACCTTTTTCTCATATAGATAAGCGCCTAATGGATGAAAAGTAGTGTGCTCATTTATATCGGCAAAAGCAATAGACATGGGTTCCTTCCAAAAAGTAGTTCCGAAATCATCAAGGCCTGTCTTTTTGATTGCCTGCTCGATAAGATCTTCTACTACCAGCTCTTTATCCTTATAAGAGGCCAATACCTTATTAGCGACCCTTACTCCTATCGGAAAAGAAAACTTGCTTGACCTTAGTTTCGCCTCTTGGCTCATATAGGGTTCTATAGTTAAAGATGCTTCTGCGTTATTTGACATAGAATATTATACCGCCACATCATAGTCACGAAGAGCATCATTAAGAGAGACCTTCTTGTTGGTTGATTCTTTGCGTTGGCCTATTATCAAGGCACAATTTACATTATAAGATCCAGCTTTGAATTCTTTCGTATAGCTACCTGGTATGACAACACTTCCACTAGGTACATACCCTTTAATTGTTTTGGGCTCTGAACCCGTAACATCAATAATGTGAGTAGATTGAGTAAGAACAACCCCAGCTCCAATGACAGCTTCTTTTTCTACTCTGACACCTTCAACAATGATACATCTTGATCCGATGAAGCAATTATCTTCTATAATAGTCGGTGTGGCCTGAAGAGGCTCTAATACCCCGCCTATGCCTACTCCTCCAGAAAGGTGAACATGTTGTCCTATCTGGGCACAAGAGCCAACGGTTGCCCATGTATCTACCATGGTACCTTTGCCTACCCAAGCTCCTATATTAACATAACTAGGCATCATCACTACGCCTGGTTCTAAATAAGAACCATGTCTTGCAATACCATGAGGAACAACTCGAACTCCTTTCTTTTTGAAGTCTTTTTTGAGAGGTATTTTATCATGAAATTCAAAAGGTCCAACCTCTATAGTCTTCATCTCCTGAATTGGAAAGTAAAGGACGACTCCTTTTTTGATCCAATCATTAACCTTCCATCCATTTTCGGTAGGTTCTGCTACTCTTACTTTTCCTTCGTCAAGTAAGTCTACCAGCCCTCTAACAGCATCCTTATATTCTGCTTGCTTCAGCAAAGATCTATCCTCCCAAGCGGCTTCTATTTTTTCTTTTATTTCTTCCATGATTATACTTCTTACATGATAATTCTAAATGCTATTAGTTGTGCGATACAGCCTACTAGATAACCGCCATAAACCTCATGTGGTTCATGGGCTTTCAGGTATAACCTTGAAGAACCTACCAACCCTGCAATTAAGACGCTAATAAGGACCACAAAAATAGAAGAAACTCTAAACCCACCAATGATCAAGAGGTCTATATCAATGAATGGTCTTTCTTGAACGAAGGTTAGAATAAAAAGAGCCACTGCCATAGACCCTGCACCGATAGTATGAAGACTAATTTTCGAAAAATTATTAATGAAGAAAGCCAAACCGATAGCCAGTGTTGCTCCGAGAGAAACAAATCTCAATGTGTCTGGATAACTGGCGTTGTCCTTAACATTGATAAAAAACCAGATGTATAATGACAAAGTGATAATAAGAGGACCAATTCGATCTTCTCTTTTCTTCATACTAAAGCCCGAGATCATCTTAAGACCGACCATCATGGCTATACTTATCCCAGGGAAAAGAACAAGAATAAAAAAGTCCATGATCAACATAGCACCAACGGCTCTTTCGTCATTGATATAGTAACCAAACCTGTCTATCCAGTATGCCATAAGCACCAAAGCGTAAACAAGAAACAATGGATGGAAAACGAAAGAAATAAGCTGGGCTATTGACCTCATTGGCTCAAAGATAAAAGGCTCTAAAGATTATATGACTTATCTAGTATGTATTCTATGCTTATCATCCATCGTTATATTGATATGATTAGGTTTTGGACACTCGTTTCTTTTTTGTGCATAGGCTTCATGGCTTATGCTCAGCCGACTCCTTGGCAGGATGCCGTGAATAGGCTGAGAGAGACAGATGTTGATTTTGTTGAAAAGGATACACTCACAGAGTTAATCGTCAACGGTCACAAGGTTTCTGCCTTAATCTCTGGAGAGGATACTCTGTACTACACTGATTTGGGGAATATTAATATCTCCTCTCCAAGAAAATTTGATAATAATGACGACTACCTGAAATACCTAAAGTATAGAAGATATGCTAGCAAGGTGTACCCTTTTGCCAAGGAGGCCATCAGAATCTTTCGTGAAGCAGAGTATGCCTCCGAGACAATGAAAAAAAGAAAGAGAAAGAAGTATTTACGCAAACTATCCAAGGAACTTCAGAGAGAATTCGAAGATCCACTGAAAGGACTAAGCAAGACTCAAGGAAAAATTCTAGTAAAGATGATAGAGCGAGAGATTGAAACGCCTATGTTTGAGTTGATTAAAATGACTCAAGGTAAATTGAAAGCCTTCTATTGGAATCAGTCAAGTAAGCTCTATGGATATAGATTAAAAACTGGCTATGCCAAGGGAGATAATGAAATCCTTGATGTTGTGCTTCAAGATTACGATATCTCTTACCAAATCGTCGAAGACTAATGTCCTACTTAAATATACAAGAACCCTTGTCAACCAATCATGAACACTATGGAGTGGTTTCTTGGCAAAGTCCTTCAAATATTGCCCTTATAAAGTATTGGGGGAAGAGACCTATTCAACTTCCTGAAAATGCTTCTATAAGTTTTACACTTTCGGAAGCCATCACTAAGACTAAAGTCAAATACCGCAACAGGTCATCACTATCAGAGTGGGTACAGTTCTCTTTCGAAGGGAAAAAGGAAGAAACTTTTGCCGCTCGAATTATTAAATACCTCGATTCAATCAAATCATACCTTCCTTGGATAGAGCAAATGGCTTTTGAAATAGAAAGTGAAAACTCGTTTCCTCATTCATCTGGTATAGCATCTTCTGCTTCGAGTATGAGCGCACTCGCTCTTTGTCTTTGTGATATAGAACAAACGATATACCCTACACAGATCGATGCTGACATAATTAGAAAAAAAGCCAGTTACCTCTCTCGCTTAGGAAGCGGTAGTGCTGCTCGCTCAGTTTATCCTGGACTTGTAGCCTGGGGTGCTTCTTCACATATAAAAGGAAGCTCTGACGAGTTTGCCATTCCTGTTTCCTCTCAGCACTCTTTGTTCAATGAATTCCATGATGATGTTCTTATCGTAAGCGCCGCACAGAAGTCAGTTTCTTCTAGTGCAGGTCATGCATTGATGGATACCAACATTTTTGCAAATACAAGATATACTCAAGCTGATCGGCATATGGAGCTCTTGCTTCAATCTATGCAGACTGGTGATCTTGAGACATTTGGAAAGATAGTCGAAGACGAGGCTATGACCCTTCATGCACTGATGATGTGTTCTAACCCTTCTTATATTCTAATGGAACCAAATACAATAGCCGTTATTAAGCTAATTAGAAATTATAGAAAAGAAACCAATCTACCGATCTTCTTCACTCTAGACGCAGGACCAAATGTGCATATTCTTTATCCTGATTCAATCGCACAAGAGGCTGCATCCTTTATAGAAAAACAGTTGCTGCCTCTTGCGCATAATGGACAGATTATAAAAGATCGTGTTGGGCCGGGGCCAATAAAACTCAACTAAGACATGAAGATCTATACTCTTTTCCTTTTCTTCTTCCTAACGGCCTGTCACACAGCATCAGGACAAAAGGTTATAAATCCTGACTTTGACAAAAAGATAGACAACATGATTGGATATAGCGTCCCTATTATAACTGTGGAAGAGGCTTGTTCAGACACCCTTAGAAATTTTGCTTTTTTAGATGCACGAGAAAAAGAAGAATATAAAGTCAGTCACCTTCCTGGAGCGATACACATTGGTTATGATAATTTTGATATTAGCTTGGTTTCTGGCCTTTCCAAAAATAAGGAAATTATAGTTTACTGTTCGATAGGCTATCGAAGTGATAAGATAGGAGACAAATTGAAAAAAGCCGGATACACTAATGTGCATAACCTTTATGGAAGCATATTCGAATGGGCTAATCGAGGCTTTCTAATCGTAGACTCTAATGAAAACCCAACGTCAAAGGTCCACACATACAATAAGAAGTGGAGCAAATGGGTCGACAACCCAAGTATAGAAAAGGTCTGGTAACAACCGTTAGGGACTACTTCCCCATTCGTGGTCTATTTTGAGGAATTAGAAAAAGTTCTTTTTGGCGGCCATCTAGAAAGTAGAACTTTCCGTCTTTATAAACTCCATCTTCTTCCAGCATAATTCTAACTGGCTTATCACCCCATTCTGAAACTGGCGTAGCTGCAAAAAGCTCTATTGAGTAAGCAGTATTATCAAATAGTGGATAATCTCCTGGCCCTTTAACTCCTTCTTGCTTATCCCACATACCTATCGTTGGCCCTGCTGCATGGCCATGAAATCCGATTGGGTGAGTATATATTGAAGCATTCAGGCCTTCAGCTTTAGCTTGATCAAGAGAACTTTTTAAAATTTCATTTCCCGATAATCCCTTTTTGAAATTTGATGTAAGAATATCTTGAACACGGTTTCCATTTGCGAAAGCGCTTACAAGACCTTCAGGAGCTTCCTCTTCTCCTGGCCGCAACACATAAAAATGCTGTTGCTGGTCTGTATTTAGTCTAAGATATGTTATTCCAAAATCTACATGTACCAAATCGCCAGGCATTAT
>CALHUZ010000132.1 GCA_938039305.1 uncultured Saprospiraceae bacterium | reverse complement strand
TTTTGATGACAGGAGATATGATCGGAGCTGAAGAAGCAGTGCGATTGGGATTAGCTAATCACATGGTTGATGCTGGAACAGAAGTAGAAGCTGCTATCAAGATTATTAATAAGATCGCGACCAAAGCACCACTGGCCATCGGCGAAACTATAAAAGTGGTCAATGATCTTTATGATCACACGAAAGATGGTTATCATTCAGAGGTGGAGTCATTTGGCAGATTAGCAGCTACGGATGATTTTAAAGAAGGAGCGAGTGCATTTATAGAAAAGAGGAAGGCAGAGTTTAAGAGAAAGTAAAGAGTAAAAATCTAAAAATCACTATTGCCAGCAAAATATATAAATACAGTAAAGAATCTAAAATCTGTTGAAAGAGAGAGCATTTTAGGGCATCTGTCAATTGGTGTCAAAAACCATCAGCTCCTTGAACAGCAACGTTCATCATGG
Organism: uncultured Saprospiraceae bacterium; assembly: GCA_938039305.1. Lineage (GTDB taxonomy): Bacteria > Bacteroidota > Bacteroidia > Chitinophagales > Saprospiraceae > JAJRXG01. Next base: position 2,338 of record CALHUZ010000132.1, on the reverse strand, counting down.
TATAATCAAATAAGGTATCTAAATGACCATTTATTACAATTAGATGGAAATTGGTCCATACTATTTGAATATCCGATTCCCAGGCGAGCTAAGAGAATTGACCTTTTGATCATCGCAAACGACTTGATAATCGTTCTTGAGTTCAAGGACAAAGCCAAAAAGTATTTCAGTGATGCAATATATCAGGTAGAAGACTATGCTTTAGATTTAAGAGATTTTCACAAGGAGTCTTTTGGGAAAAAAATAATTCCAGTGGTTTGGGCATCTGATGCTCCAGAAAGGCCTCTTGGGAATTTAGAAAATAGCGACTTGGTCAAGCCAACATTATTTGCAAACAATAATAATCTTTCAAAAACTATTTTAGAGGCTTTCGAATATCATAGTAGTCCAGATTTGGAAAAGATAAATGTCCAAAAATGGAACAATAGTGAATATCTCCCTACTCCGACTATTATCGAAGCCGCACAACATATGTTTGCTGGCCAAAATGTAAGGGAGATTTCAAGATCACATGCAGGTTCAGAAAACCTAACACAAACTACAGAGGCAATTACTGATGCTATTAAAGAGGCTAAAGAAACGGGTGAAAAAATAATTTGTTTTATAACGGGAGTTCCTGGTGCTGGGAAAACACTTGCAGGGCTTAATATTGTACATAGTGTAGAAGGTAATTCAGGAAAGGGTATTTTTTTATCAGGGAATGGTCCATTAGTCACGGTCTTGTCTGAAGCGTTGGCGCAAGATCATACCTCTCGTACGAGGACACCTATAGGTATGTCTCGAAGAGAAATCGTTTTTGTCAAAAACGTTCACCACTTCTTAGACTTTTATCATAACAACGAACAAGTTCCTCCTGAAAAAATAGTCCTTTTTGATGAGGCTCAAAGAGCATGGAGTGCTGAGCATTCTAAAAGGAAATTTAAAAGAGATTTTTCAGAGGCGGAAATGTTATTCAATATAATGAATAGGATTGATGGTTGGGCAGTCATTGTTGCACTTATTGGGAGTGGGCAAGAAATTAATACTGGCGAAGCTGGACTGTCAGAATGGGGTAGTACTATAAATGAAAAATATAAAGATTGGAAAATTTATATATCACCCGACCTTAAGGAAGGAGCGTCATCAATAGCCAATTATAAACTATTTTCTAAAACTCCGGAGGGTCTTAAAATTACAGAGGTTGACTCTTTACATCTTAAAGTGTCTATTCGATCTTATAAAGCAAAGAGAGTGTCAGAATGGGTAGAAGCTTTATTAGAACTTCAGTCAAAGGAAGCAGAAGATATTTTAAAAGATAGTTTACAAGAGTTCCCAATCTTTATTTCAAGAGACTTAGATAAAGTTAAGAATTTCCTTAAATCAAAGACACGAGGGACAAGGAGGAGTGGGTTGGTTGCGAGCTCAGGAGCAAGAAGACTAAGGCCTCTTGGATTAGATGTAAAACACGAACTTGAAGTTGCTCATTGGTTTCTTAAATCTAAAAATGATATCAGATCATCATCATTTCTTGAATTGCCAGCGACAGAATTTGCTGTTCAAGGATTAGAGCTAGATTGGGCAGGTGTGTGTTGGGGAAATGATTTTAGAATATCAAAAAATGAATGGTCATATCATGGGTTTTCAGGCTCAAAATGGCATAACGTAAGGAGTAAGGAAAAGAAGCAGTTCATTAAAAATAAGTACAGAGTTCTACTTACAAGAGCAAGAGAAGGTTTTGTAATTTATGTTCCTATGGGTTCAATGACAGATGAAACTAGAGATCATCGAATATATGATGAAACTTTTGACTTTTTGCGAGGAACAGGAATTCCGGAGTTAAAATAGATTGGAACAGTTTTTAAAAAAGATCTATTAAAATAGAGATATCTACCGCAACCCATAATTAAACTTAGACTTCTCTTCATTTCGATCAGTAGCCGGAGGCGGCGTAGCTGACAAATTAGAAATTTGCTCATACAGCTCACCTGTCATATCTATATCCACAGAAGCAAGACTGGATTCTAATTGCTCAATGTTTCGAGCGCCGATGATAGGAGCTGTAATTGAAGCATTAGCATTCACCCAAGCGATAGCGAGCGATACGGGATTGTGTCCTGATTGCTTTGCTAATTCTGTAAATCTTTCTGCTATGTCATACATCTCTTGATCGGCATATCTTGTCTGATACATCTTGTTCTCCATGAGTCTACCGGAAGAAGGTCTTTTAGAAGAACCGTATTTGCCAGTGAGTAAGCCACCGCCAAGTGGACTGTAGCTGATGACTCCGATATTTTCTGATTGCGCCATCGGTAGGATTTCTACTTCGGCTTGACGTTTTACAAGATTGTACATCGGTTGT
>CALHUZ010000131.1 GCA_938039305.1 uncultured Saprospiraceae bacterium | reverse complement strand
TGCCAGAATCTATTCTCTTTAAGAGATTTGATTCGTCCTTGACGTTGTGTCTCTTTAACTTTCGTCATATCAGCTTCATCTGGGCCATCTGTCAATGCTCTTCTGATGACTTCTTTAGCTGCATTAACTAGAGTGTCTGTCATCGGAGGGTCAGCATTAAACGAGATCGTGATGCCATACTTTTCAGTTGGCTTCTTCGATCCTCCTCCGGAGATACCTACACCATATACACCTCCTAAGTCTTCACGAAGCTCTTCACGAAGTTTGATGCGTAGATAAGCGAGCATACTGCTCATGATGTAGTTGTTGTCCTTGTTATACTCGAAGCCACCATGGAAGTACATGTGAACATTAGTCTTTGGTGCTTCTCCTTTCTGTATACGATCTTTAATACCACCTTCCACTGCTTTGATTCCGACGTCTTTCCAGTCTTCATCCCGATTAATATTAGGGAGGTTACCTAAGTATTTTTGGATAAGCGGCTTAATCGTCGCTTCATCAAAGTTGCCAACAAATGAAAATGTAAAATCTGATGCATCTGCAAATCTATCACGATACAACTCCATCGCCTTTTCATACTCTAATTTCGCCCAATCTTCATCTGCAGGAAATCCTACGCGAGGGTGATTGTTATACTTTGTACGACTCACATAATCGCTGAAAAAGTAGCGAGGATCAGACATCAAGTTTTTATAAAGTCCACGTTGCTTTGTGACAAAAGAAGTGAATGCTTCTTCGTCGATGCGCGGCTCATAAAAATACTTATGAATCATCTGCATCATGATCTCTATATCATCTGGAGATGACTGTCCATTAAATCCTTCTGATAGTGTTGCGATATAAGGCCTTACAAAAACCGTTTTTCCAGCCATCATTTTTTCTAATTGCGTTGGGCTGAAAACTCCGATACCTGCTTCGTTAACTATAGAAGTGGCATTAGAAGCTTGGAAGTAATCATCATCACTGTACAATGAAGAACCTCCAGGGCTTGTTGCACTTAAAAGGATCTCATCATTTTTAAAATCCGTTTTCTTCAGGTACACTTCAACTCCATTGGCTAATTCTAAGTACTGGACACCAACCTCATCATAGTCTATGGTATTTGTGATAGCTACTTCTTCAAGAGGCACATCGAAGAATGGTTCATCAGATACTGCATCATCATATGGCTCAACATCAGTAGCAGCTACTTCTTGAAGCATCGCTCTCACTTGTCCTTCCTCAGGAAGAGGTGTCTCTTCTTTCTCCGGCCCTGTGATCACCACTACTCTACTTTCATCCCTGATCCATTGTGCTGCAAGTGCATCTACCTCTTCTAGTGTCACTGTAGGAAGGTATTGCTCATATAGACTAAGCGTCTGCTTGGGACTTGGAGTAGGTATAGCGTCTAAATATTTGTAGACATACCTCATCGATAACTGCGAAGATTCTGTCTTATCCATTTCCTTGAACGATCGTTCAGCTCCTTCCATCATATTCTTCTTGGCGCGATCTAATTCACCAGGAGTGAACCCATGAAGTAGGACGCGCTTATTTTCCGTAAGGAGTGCATTAAGAGCTGCTGGTGCTTTTCCTTCTGGCACAAATGCAAACGAACTGTAAGTATCTAACTCACCTATATCACCGCTATAACCAGTGTATGCAAACATGAATGGTGGATCCGCAGTTTTTGTCAATTCTTGGAGTCGAGCGCCGAGCATACTATTGTAAAGATTACGAGTTAGGCTCACCCTATAATCATCAAGATTTTTAGTGTGCTTTTTCTCATGCTTATAGACCACGCGAACATTAGTAAAGGAAGCCTCTTTCTCACTTACTATACTCACTAACGTTTCCGGATGTCGCGGCACATCATACTGCTCTCTCTCTCTTGGGTTTTCTACTTGTTGGATGTCTCCAAATAATTTTTTCAATTGCATTTCTACCGTTTCAACATCTATATCTCCAACGACTACAACGGCCATCAGGTCTGGTCGATACCAATCTTTATAGAATCTGCGAACCGTCTCATAGTCTGCATTATTGATGATATCAGGATCACCTATTGGCAAGCGCTCTGCATACCTTGATCCTTGATACATAACAGGGAAATACTTGTTCTGCATCCTCTGATCTGCACTCAGTCTACTTCGCCACTCAGACTCGACTACCCCACGCTCTTTATCAATCTCTTCTCCATCAAATGTCACTCCATTAGCCCAATCACGGAGTATCAACATTCCTTTATCAAATAGCTCAGTACTATCAGTCCGAACTTGAAGCATATATACTGTCTCATCAAAAGATGTATATGCGTTGAGGTCAGGCCCAAATCTTGTACCTACTGACTCCAAGTAATCTACCAACTCACTCTTCTCAAAGTTCTCGGTACCATTAAAAGCCATGTGCTCTACAAAGTGAGCAAGCCCTTTCTGATCTTCATCTTCAAGGATAGAACCAGCATTGATCGCTAAGCGAAGTTCTGCACGATTCTCAGGTTTTACATTTTTCTGTATGTAATACTTAATTCCGTTAGACAAGACTCCTTCTTTAAGCCGCTCATCTGTAGGGATGGCGTTCTTGACCATATCACTTTTGGCAGTCATAGGTCTTGGAGTAACGAGGTCTGCCACCTCCGAGGCACTGACGGAACTTGCCACAGGTCGCGATGTAGCTCTTTGAGTCTTTTTAGTTGTAGTCTTCGCCATAGCGACATCTTCATTCGCTGTCGAAACGACGTCGGATTGCTTAGGTGAACAGGAACATATCAAAAGTCCTATGCATAGGGTGAGCATCGAATAAATAAATCTCATGATGGTCGTAGTTTTAGTGTGTTTGATGTAATAAGTATATCAATAACGTCATCCATCATTGATCTGATGTAAAATACGTATAAAATGATGGACTTGCTACTTATTTTTAATTTTCCTATACCTCTTCAATCAAAATGCCGTACTTTTTTCTAAATTTTTTAGCATTATTGATAAATAATATGTCGTTGTTATTCATTCTCCTAGCTAAATCTGAAGGTGACAATCTAACCTCATCAGGAATCTGGATCAATAGATCTTTATATATAAACAATTCATAATATGTAAAGCATTGCTTATTAAGCAAATTACTCTTACATTGAGAGGTAGATTCAGAGGATCTTTACCAAATACCTCTTATTAGAATTCACATAAAAATTAGAGTATGAAAAAGCTAATCACCTTTGCCTTCATTGTCATTCTCATATTGAGTTGTCATTCTATCTTATCTGCCCAGACGAATACAGACATATTTGATCGATTCCCTTGGTTGATAACAGACAACATAGTAGATCCAAACTCATGCAACAGTGAAGCAATCGATATCTATCAGCAAAGCATTTTCAGCTTTCTTTTAGTCACCGACGCATCTGGAACTTCAACACTCTATAATCAAGACGGACAGTTCTATTGTCAGAATGCAGCCAACTATGACTGTGTTACTGCATATAATTTTGATGCCGCTATTGAAACTTGGACATGCGACGATAGCTGTGATGATGAGACAGGTACCATATTCTATGAAGTATGTAACAATGGGCAGCTCTTCTTTTTTGTGGAGACTGATGGTGGCCAGGTCTTTGATCCATACTTTGATCGGATACCATCTTACATACCTGTTGATGGTCAGAGAATCAGTTTTAACTTCATTGATGCTAGCTTTACTACTCCATGTGCCATCGCTGAAAAAGCCATTGACGTCACTTGCGTTGAAATATTAGAAACACCGGAAATCATTGCTGATTGTCAGGCACATAGCGGCGTAATCACTTTCGACCAATGCGATGATGGTAGTGAATTTTACTTTATCAGAACAGAAATGGACGAACTGCTTGACGCATACCTCGCTCCTGGTCTTCAATTTGAATTCCATGATGGGCAGTCAGTTAGTTTTGATTACTATGATGCAGCATTTAATTCACCATGTAGTATTTCAGACCGTGCCATTGTTGTGACTTGCATAGAAGAGGCTATTCCAAGTGATCCAACTGTATTTGCTGACTTTCCATTTTTATCAGACCTTGTAAATACTTCTGATTGCTCAGGGCTTTCTATAGAAGTCTACAATCAAGGCCCTTTCAGTTTTATTTTTGTAAGATCTGGAGAAGACACTGGCGAGCTCTACTTTCAGGATGGGACATTCTATTGTAGTAGTATGATAGGTTATGATTGTGTAGCACTTTATAATTTTGATGCGCCAACAAGAACATGGTCTTGCGGAGATTCGGGCGCAGCAAGCAGCGAAACACGTTCCGCTCAAGCGAACAACAACCCTTCATTTATCCCATTTCCTAATCCAACAAATGGTCGATTCACAATAGACATATCATCGAGTAACAAGAATGTACAGAGCCTACTTGTTTCAGATGCTTTAGGTAGAATCATTATCCAAAGAGATATAGATCCATTTACAGAATCAATTGATATGGATATTTCAGAATATCAAAAAGGCATATACTACATCGTCCTTCAATCAGGTGATGAACGCACATTAAAAAAGATAGTTAAACAATAACAGCAGATACTTTCACAAATTGATCTTTATAAAGAACACTCTACCTATGCGCACTTCTTCTGCATTATTCTTAGCCGTCATATTGCTTTCTTGTTCTATGCATTCTTGCAGTTCGACAAAGATGAATACAGAGCAAGGATTCCAATCTCTATTCAATGGAAAGAATCTCGATGGATGGATTGGCAACAAACAATCATACAAAGTAGAAGATGGCGTCATCGTAGTAGATCCTACAGGTGGTGGCAGTGGAGGTAATCTAATGACCGAGAAAGAATATAGCGACTTCACTTTGAGATTTGAATTTCAATTAACGCCAGGAGCTAACAATGGTCTTGGTATACATGCTCCACTTGAAGGCGACGCTGCATACCTTGGAAAGGAGATTCAAATTCTTGATAACACAGCAGAGAAATATGCCGAACTCAAAAAGTACCAATATCACGGTTCAGTCTACGGAGTGATCCCAGCGAAACGTGGCTACCTAAAGCCAGTCGGAGAATGGAATCAAGAAGAAGTGATCGTGTCAGGTTCTAAAATCAAGGTGATTCTAAACGGAACGGCTATCGTTGATGGTGACATGATCGAAGCGAGTAAGGATGGAACGATAGATGGCTATGATCATCCGGGACTCCAACGAACAAAGGGACACATTGGCTTCTTAGGCCATGGAGATGTGGTAAGGTTTAGAAATATCAGGATTAAGGGATAGCCTCTTTAAAATCGCTTATTGTATTGGCGACTTTATTTCACTTTCACCAACTTTAATAATACAGAACTCACTATTCTTTAGTCACTTCAAACAAGACTTTGTGAGGAGTCACTGCTGTAAATATTCCTAATCCATTCTCAATATTGGAAGGTGGTTCATCAAGAGAAAGTGTGGAACTTCCTATAGATTCATATAATGCGGCATATTCTGCATTCAACCTGTAAATAGTTATTTCATACATCCCAAAAAATTGTAATTCTCGCCTAGTGTCTAACGTATAGAAATCCACAATTTCAGGTTCCGATCTAAAGAATCGCTGAGGCCGTTCTATCCCCTGCTCTTCGAAAAATTCAAATATTCCATTAACATATTCTGGTTCTATTTCTATATTCTCCACATCTATAAAGTAGTAGCTGAACTCTGTGTTATCCCAAGTTATCTCCACAAGCTCTTGATCCACTGCACCAAACCCTCCTGGACCTCCCTGCCCTGGACCACCTTGTCCAGGACCGCCACCAGTAAATTCAATTTTCTCTAACCCTAAAGATGTCTGAGAAAGTGATATCTCCTTCGTTGGATTAACATAAGAAGAGCCT
>CALHUZ010000130.1 GCA_938039305.1 uncultured Saprospiraceae bacterium | reverse complement strand
TGTAAATTATAATCGGAACCTAGGTAAAAGACGCAACGCTTTTAGCAAATATGCTACCGGAGAACAAGAATTGGTTATCTATAGTGTAGCAGAAGGGAATGCCAATCTTCTTATCAAGACAGAAGATGAATCAACAACCATGGCAAAGCGAGATCTCAAGTTGTCCAAAGGTCTTAACTACATAACTTATGATTTGACAGTTGACGCCAACAGTGTGTCTAAATATAAGAACAGCATGGATGACTCATCAGAACTTAAAAAGTCAGACGATGGAAAGTTCTATTTGCTTCCAAGTAAATACACTGTCGAAGTAAGTATGAAAAACAAAACCAGTTCTACAGTACTCAACATTAAAAAAAGATGATAACCATAGCTTTAGTAGTAATCACTTGTATCATCTCGTACTTAGCCTGGAATAAACCTGGGCTTTTGCAACAGTTGTGTCACCATCCGTATTTAGAATCAACAGATGGTCAATATTACAGACTTCTCAGTGCTGGTTTTGTTCACGGAAGTTGGAGTCACTTAGGAATCAATATGTTCGTTTTGTTTCAATTTGGACAAGTCGTAGAATATCGATTTGCAGAAATGTATGGCCCCACATGGGCCAACTTAATGTATATCATTTTCTATCTGACTGCCATAGTCGTTGCAAATCTCGGAACACTTGTTAAGCACAGGTCTCACTCTGGATTCACAAGCGTTGGAGCATCTGGTGTCACATCTGCGATCATCTTCATGTATTCGATGTTTGATCCATGGCAGATGTTTCTATGGCCACCATTACCAGCTATTGTTTTAGCTGTAGGTTATGTCGCTTACAGTACGTGGGCAGGCAAAAATAAAAACGACGGTATAGATCATCTTGCCCATCTTTATGGTGGCATTTATGGAATTGTATTTTTATTTGCTACTCACCCTGAGAGTTTTAAAATATTTACATATCTCTTGGTGAACGATACACCTTGGTGATTGGGATAATTTGCGAATGTGAAAATTTGAGAATTAGCAAATGCTATAATGCAGCAATACAACAATGCAACAATAAAACAATCGGCTCCATTAATCTTTCATTAGCACATTATAAAATTAACCTATTAGCACATTAACAAACTGCTTCCGTCATAACCAAGACAATAAGCTCGTCTTTTCATTTTTGATATAATTGATTGATATAATTTAGCCAAATGCGCTTTGTTACTTTTCTTTTATCCATCTTCCTCTTTCCCACTTTACCTCTATCAGCACAAGGTGAATTATCTGACACTGAGCAGGTAGACATGCTTTACAATCTCCTAAGTGTGAATGGCGAGCCTTACGATCGATCTTTTACTTTTTTTGAAAAGAATTGGAATGAATCTCATCTTGCACCTTTTGTCGATCTACTCTTCGTAAGTGATCACCCGAAAACAAGAAAAAAGCTTACACGGATTCTAAATGAAAATACTGGACAATCATTCAAAGTTGATCCTTATGCTTGGTGGAAATGGATGTGGCTACAGCCATCTACTTATCCTTCATACTACGCAGAATTTAAATCACGTGTCTATGGAAATGTAGATTGGCGATTTGAAAAATATTTTAAAGGTAGATCAGACTCGCATACTATAAGACTTGATGAGATCGTATGGGGCGGTGTATCACAAGATGGCATACCTCCGCTTAGAGACCCGAAGATGATCAAGCCTTCGAAAGCAAAGTATCTTTCTAAAAACGATATTGTCTTTGGCATTGTCATAGACGGTGATGCAAGAGCATATCCTAAGCGAATAATGGGCTGGCATGAAATGTTTGTCGACAATATAGCAGACCGACGAATTGCAGGTGTCTACTGCACTCTGTGTGGCACCATGATCGCTTATGACTCAGAAGCGAATGGAGTCATGCATGATCTTGGGACATCAGGATTCTTATATCGATCTAACAAATTGATGTATGACAAAAGGACTCAATCACTTTGGAATACTATAGAAGGCAGACCTGTGGTTGGACCATTAGTTGACCAGAACATAGAACTTAAAACATACCCTATCATAACAACTACTTGGGGAGATTGGAAAAAAACATATCCTGAAACCTTGGTGCTCAGTTCGGATACAGGTCATTCTCGAAACTATAGTCCAGGGGCTGCATATCGAAGATATTACGCTACGGATGATCTGATGTTTCCAGTTCCTAAAAAAGATGCCAGACTAAAAAACAAAACCGAAGTCTTCATCATCCGTAGTGAAGGATACAGGTCTGATCCATTGGCCATAACAACAAGGTTCTTAAAAAAGAATAACATCTACCAAGACGTCATCGATGACAAAAAGGTCATAGTCATCACCAGTAAAAAGGGCGGCTCAAGAGCTTACAATGCAGGAGATCACACTTTTGTAGATTATAAAAACAGTCAACTCACTGATGACCGAGGTGGCAGATGGATTATCGGACCCGACTTCATCAGAAATGGAAATCTCAAATTAGAAAGAATCCCCTCTCATAATATCTTTTGGTTCGCATGGATCAACACTTATCCAGAGACGAGGATTGTTAAGTAGACGATGTGTTAATGTGCTAATTAGATAATTTGCTAATGCGTAAATTAGTAAATGTGAGAATGCACTTGTCAAATCAAAATCAAAAAAGCAACGGACAATGGATAAGGATCAATACAACAATGAACCAATACAACAATGCATCAATAATCCCTGTCACACATACTCAAAGCCAAAGACACTTTTGAACTCCTCTTTTATAATTTCCATCACCTCACTGACTTCTACCGTTCTATTTAACTCTTTGCTAATACTTGTAACCGAGGTATCTTCTTCTACGATGCCACAAGGTATGATCTGTTTGAAGTAATTCAGATCTGTCGCAACGTTCAGCGCAAAACCATGAAGCGACACCCATCTACTCATGTGCACTCCGATCGCACAGATCTTCCTTCGACCAACATCATCGACTATCCAAACTCCAGTATATCCTTCAACACGTGCCCCTTTAATACCATAAGTTGCAATCGTGCGAATGACCACTTCTTCTAATTCTCGGACATAGCGGTGTACGTCATTATAGTATTGATCAAGGTCTAAGATGGGATATCCAGTGATCTGACCAGGACCATGAAAGGTGATATCTCCTCCCCTATTTATTTTAAAAAACTCTGTCTCTTCTTTTTCAAGTGTCTCTTTATCTACAACCAAGTTGTCCATACTTCCACTCTTTCCTAATGTGAATACAGGCTTATGCTGGCACAATAGAAGATAACTTGGAGTACCTATAACCCCACTTCTTTTAGAAGCGATGACCTTCTTCTGCAAGTGCTTCTGCAAATCCCAAACTTCAGCGTAGCTGTGGTGCTCTGGCACTTCCGTATAGATTACTTTAGGAGTTACGTTGCTAATTGTCTTTTGCTAATGCGATCAACTTGTAGAAGGTTCAATGCATTGCGACTTAATCCATCAACATTCTTATTTGCAAAAAGCGATACCTCATCATAAAACAAAAATACTACTGGGGCATCTTCAACCAGGTTACGATCCA
>CALHUZ010000129.1 GCA_938039305.1 uncultured Saprospiraceae bacterium | reverse complement strand
AGCATCTTTAGATATGCTTTCATGATACCCATGATGTCCATTTCGCCAAACAGTTGGAGCACCTGTTCATTGTTGACTTTTTTGATTTCAGTGATATGCGTCAATATGGCGAGCATAAGGGCCTGCTTAGTACGAAAGTGATAGGTGAGGTTACCCTGACTGATCGACGCCTTATCTGCAATGGCTTGTAAGGATACTTTTCCAAATCCATCTCTATTAAACAAGGCAATACCTGAGTGGATGATTTTCTCTCTCGTAGTCATGGTCACGAAAGTACGGGATTTAGGTTATTCTACCTAAATGTTATAAAATAGGACGTGTTACCTAAATGTATTTTATATATTAGGGTAAATAACCTAATATTGAAGTAAATGAAACTTTCAAAAGGAATAAAAAAATTAGTAGGCAAGGTCATACCATCCCCGATTGTCATTGACTTCGAAAAAGGAGGGAGTACTAAAATAGAACAAGTAGCACCTTATGGTGATAAAGTCTTTTGGGATGCGTCAGTACCGATACACAAAACAAAAGGTAGCGTAGAGTATGTCCGTACACCTGATGATAGATTTGACAATCTTCCTGAGTATAATTTTGAACCTAACTTTGTTGAAATTGACAGCCTGCGGATGCATTACATCGATGAGGGTCCGAAAGATGGACAAGTTATTCTCATGTTACATGGCCAACCAGTTTGGTCTTTTCTCTATCGCAAGATGATCAATAAGCTGGCTCCTCTTGGCTATCGTTGCATCGCTCCATGCATGATCGGTATGGGTAAGTCCGATAAGCCAATTAAAGAAAAATATCATACCTATGATAAGCACTGCGAAAACACCTTGACCTTCATAAAGGCATTGGGTTTGACGGATATCACAGCTTTTATCCAAGACTGGGGTAGCGCCATCGGTACACGGGTCATTGGAGAAAATCCAGAATTGTTTGCCAGAGTTATTTTGGCCAATGGAGACTTAACACTCATGACAGCAGAAACTAATCCGATCTATATCCCTAATCCATTAATTGTAAATCCTGAAATCGGCACCTTCCGAGATATTGCAAAATATTGGCTCAAAGGTCTTCCGTATTCCTTCCAAGCTTGGGTACTATTTTGTCTACAACACACCAAGAATTTTGTTGGTGGTATCATGCAGGAGTCTACAGTGAATAAATTGACTGAATCGGAGATCAGAGCATATGAAGCTCCATTTCCTTCATTCATATATATGGCCGGTCCACGGACGCTGCCATCTATGACTGTTGGCATCCGAGGACAACAATTAGGCGCATGGGAATCATTAAAGAAATTTGAAAAACCATTCCTTTCATTAATTGGACTAAAAGATACTTTACTTGGACTACCGCGTATTCAGGAAAAATGGATCAATTCTGTTCCCGGAGCTAAAGGGCAAGATCACGAGCAGTTCGATAATGCCAATCATTTTATCCAAGAGGATATAGGGGAGACGATGGCGGATAGGACACATAAGTTTATCGTAAAGAATCCTATTTAATTGAATTCTATAATTTAAAATTACCTGAATGACTGTAGTAGTATGGATTTGGGGAGGAGCGATATTAGTATACGGGGTATTTTACTTATGGTATGTAGGATTTAGAAGTCCGCTTACTGCCGCAGAAGTAGACGATTACTTGAATAAGCTCACCTCTATTAATCAAAGTGGCAAGAATGATCTTGAAGGCATAAGGTATTTTCTGGAAAATGATACAGGAAAAAGCTTTGTGATTGTCAATAGTATTCAGTTGAAGAAGACACCAGACTTGGTTGCTGGTGTTGAAGAAGGCGATTCATCCATGAAGACTTTAATAGCCTATCACAAGCCATTTATGAAAATGATGTTCAAGCGAGCGGGTATCGGAATATTTCAAGGTAGGATGGCGACGAAGGCTATAGATGTTATTGGAATAGAGAATGCGGATGATTGGACTATATCTGCGATTAATAGATTTCGTAGCCGAAGAGATTTTATAGAAATAATGATCACGCCAGAATTTCATGAGAAGCATGAATTAAAATATGCGGCGTTGAGTAAGAGTATAGCGACGCCGATAGATCCTTGGTTTCAACTGGGAGGAGTGCCGCTGACCGTGGGGCTGATTGTAGCATTGGGAGCAGCGCTGTTGCATATATTCTTAGTTTAAACTTAAATAAAAGTTCAAGTTTCCAATGGGATTCCTTAGGGACAAGTTCAAGATCAAAACCAAAGCGACAAGTGAAAGAGAATTTTGAAAAATACTTAAGATAAGAAATGAATAACATGACTTCCCAATTTCTCTCAGATACAGGAGCAACGGTGCCCATCGTCTGTGGCCCCATGTACCCAGGTTCCAATCCCGAATTGATAGCCGCAGTGTCTAATACGGGCGCCTTCGGTGTTGTGCAACCTGTAGCGTTGACAGCATTATATGGTCATGATTTTAGAAAGGGATTGCGACTGATCCAAAAGACAACCGACAAACCATTCGGAGTGAACTTTACCATCTTCGGCGGTGCCAATAAGAAGTATCATGAGCAAATGCAAGAATGGATGCAAATTTCCATTGAGGAAGGAGTGAAGTTCTTTCTCACTTCACTAGGTAAGCCTACGGAGATAGTCAAAATCGCTCATCAGAACGGTATCAAAGTATACCATGATGTACCCAATAGAAAGGTGGCACTCGCCATGCGAGACGCGGGAGTGGACGGTATCAATTGTATCAATTGGCGAGGTGGTGGACAGACTGGTATCCAATCTGCAGAACAGTTTATGGAAGAACTGCATGACATCGGTATGCCATTAATTTGTGCAGGTGGTATAGGTGACAAGAGCGATTATCAAAAAGCCCTCGATTTGGGATACGCAGGGGTTCAGATCGGAACGCGGTTCCTCGCTACTCATGAATGTAAAGTCACCGATGGTTATAAGCAGGCCATCGTAGATGCGAATGAGGAAGACATCGTCTGGACGAATAAAATCGCAGGAAACAATTC
>CALHUZ010000128.1 GCA_938039305.1 uncultured Saprospiraceae bacterium | reverse complement strand
ACGACTGGCAGCTTTATCTGCTTTTCCCTCTTCAGTTCCTTTAGCAGCAGCTTCTAAGTATGCTTTAACGGCCTCTACTTTTGCACCTTTCGCTTCTTGAGCTCGAGCAATTCCTTCATAGTTAGAAGAGTTGGTTGGATTATTTTCTATGCCCTTGTTATAGAATTCTATGGCAATATCGTGAGTTCCTGCCTTCCTAGCAGCATTACCTAAGTTATATGCAGCCACTGCAGAGTTCTTCTTTGCGAGCCTTATTACTTTTTCATCGTCAGGCCCTGCTTTTTCAAGTGCTTGCTCCATCAATGCTAAACCACCAGCGTAGTCTTTGGTCTTAAGTAATGCAAGACCTTCATTGTATAGGCCAGCAACAGTTTTTTCTTGAGCTTGAACACTAAAAACACTAGAGATTATAAATAAAAGAAGAGCAGTAGAACGGTACAAATAACCCATATGACGACGTATTTTTTAATTTTATGAATGCACAAATATGAAAAACTCAGCCTAAGTGTGCAAAAACTAAACAGAGCAAGATCAAAATTAGAATAATTAGTAACTAACCTTAACACCAACTA
The DNA here is from genome assembly GCA_938039305.1 of uncultured Saprospiraceae bacterium. GTDB lineage: Bacteria > Bacteroidota > Bacteroidia > Chitinophagales > Saprospiraceae > JAJRXG01. The sequence continues at coordinate 2,729 of CALHUZ010000128.1, read as the reverse complement.
ATTAAACAAGAAACCGAAGAACAAGGTTTCTTGCATCAATATATTAAACAATATTTAACAAAAGATAAAAAACTCTAAGTTCCTTTTCACGCCATGAGAAGAGAAAGAAAAGTTATAAAACAGGGCCATTACTTTTACGGCAGCACATGTTTAGACACTTTCGTTTGAACTGTATAACGAAACTGCATGTATGACCAATAAAGAATGTAGAGCTCAAATGGGCTTAATACAAACCGTCTTTTTGATTGCCATACTCTTATACTCTTGTTCTGAACTAGAGCCTGAGGCTTCTCTAAGATCATTATCTAATATATCGGATATTATCGTTTTAGATAATGGAAACGCAGGAGACGCCTCCGATATCGAAGTCAATTTTACAAAACAAGAAAAGACAGATCAGATTCTGGAATATCGTGTTTTCATGACTAAGACGGAAGTGTCAAACACTTTTGGCCTAAAGGAAGCTCAGACATCTACAGCTTATGGACGAGCGATGCCAGAAGATGTTTTCTTGGTAGAAGGCCTATTTTTAAATTCGAGTTTCACAGATACAGATGGTGATCTTATAACGGATCAAAACTCTTATACTGTTTCTGTTCTTTCGGTTTCCAAAGACAGGGCTATTGTATCGGATGCTTTTACAAAGGACACAAAGGCCTTTCGGCTAAAGCAAAATAATTTGATTAAAAATCACACGAAGGTATTAGATGTAGGGATGGGAAGCTTAGCTATAGATGACTCTGATAATCTTTATATGGCCACTTCTAATATCATATCAGAACTCTCCGATAACCTTGCCGACGAGTATTCTGTTTTAAATATTTCCAAAGATGGTGATATTCAGCCTTTTACTGACCTTTATCCTGCTTTGGGAGGAAATGACTTTGATAGCGATGGCAATCTTTATCTGACGGTTCTAAAAAGCGGAAAGGTATTAAAAGTGGATAAACAGGGTGCAGCGTTACTTATAACAAAAGAAGACGACGATCGCGGCTTTAAATTAGAATCTGTAAATGGTGTTTTTATCAATTCAGATGATCAGCTTTTTGTCGTAGACAATTTGAGTAATAGTATTGTCAAAGTTGATTCTGACGGCACAACAAAACAGTTTGCGAAAATTCCTCCTGGCGCAAAGGGAATAACTGGTGATGAATTAGGAAACTTGTATGTAAGCCATAATTCTGAAAATGGTCTAATTACAAAAGTAAGACCCAATGGAGAGGACAGTGAATTTGCAAGAATTCCAACTCTAAGTCCCATAAACTACCCTTTAGAATATCTCCAATGGTTGGGCTATATAAAGTATCATGATCAGCACTTGTATGTTACAAGCCCAAGTACTGATAAAATATTTACGATCGATATGGATGGTGTGGTCACTCTCTTTGCGGGATCTGGCTTTAGGTTTAAACCTAGAGGTGCGGCAATCAGTGCTAACCTGAACAGACCTTATGGATTGGCATTTAGCAAGGACAAGAAAACCCTTTATATAAGTGGATCGGCAGATACTGAGCCTCGTCATACTCAGTCATCTAGTCCATCTATTATTTGGAAAATTGAATTAGTGGAATAGGTCAGGGGCTAAGAACTTATTTATTGAATATTACTACCTTGGTCCTAAACCTCTGGGTAATGAAAAAAAGAAAGTTTATTAAAGCCTCTTCTGCCTTAGTTCTAGGAGCTACGATGTCACCAATGATGGCGTGTAAAGCCGATCTTAAAGAAGGTGCTGCAGCAGCAGTAAGTGAAAAAGTAATGTCTTCAGGCGGTAGTTTTGAATTACCGAAGCTCCCATATGCCTTTGATGCTCTTGCGCCACACATAGATGCACAAACCATGGAAATCCATCATGGCAAGCACCATGCAGGATATGTCAGAAAATTTAATGCAGCCTTAGAAGGTTCAGATTTAGCAGGCAAAACTGTCGAAGAGGTTCTATCGGCTATTGGCCCTGACGATACTGGATTACGTAACAATGGTGGTGGACATTACAACCACAGTCTATTTTGGTCTGTTATGTCTCCTAAGTGAGGTGGAGCCCCGACAGGTGATCTGTCGGATGCCATCAACGGAGTATTCGGAAGTTTTGATACTTTCAAAGAACAATTTTCTGCTGCTGCAAAAACAAGATTTGGATCTGGATGGGCATGGCTTGCTAAAGGAGACGATGGAAAACTATTCGTCACCTCAACGCCAAACCAAGACAACCCAATGATGTCAAAAATAGATGGAAAAAACGGCACCCCTATTTTGGGATTGGATGTATGGGAACATGCATACTATCTAAATTATCAAAATAGAAGAGGTGACTATGTCGATAGTTTTTTCAACATTGTAGATTGGAATGCTGTCGCAAAACGACTCGGTTAAGACCAACCACTATTTATAGTTTATGACCCGAGCAACCAACCCGTTGACTCGGGTTTTTAATTTAGTAATCAGAATGTTGAAATTATCCCGCCCACCCATCGCGATCCAAACTTCGATACTGTATCGCTTCTGCTAGATATTCCATTTTAATTTCATCGCTACCGCCTAAGTCGGCACATGTACGTGCAACTTTTAGAATCCTATCATACGCTCTTGCTGACAATTGTAATTTCGTCATTGCCGTTTTAAGAAGCATAGTTCCTGCTGGATCTAGTGTGCAGATCTCTCTAACCATACGGCTTGGCATTTGTGAGTTGTTATTGATATCAGGATAGTCTTTGAATCTTTGATTTTGAACC
>CALHUZ010000127.1 GCA_938039305.1 uncultured Saprospiraceae bacterium | reverse complement strand
TGAATAATTCAGTCATGATATTCTACATATGCATTAATCCTGATGGAAGAGATCGATATGTCTACTGGTATGAAGGCATGAAGAAAAGTGTGACTGGCATAAGTCAGAGAGAGCTCGAGCACTATGCGCCATGGCCAAATGGAAGAACAAATCACTATTGGTTTGACCTAAACCGCGACTGGATATGGGGTATACACCCTGAATCCAGGGGACATACTTCTGAGTACCTTACTTGGATGCCACAGCTTCATACGGACTATCATGAGCAAGGGTACAATAATAACTACTTCACTGTGCCAGGTACCACTCCACGCAACATGCTCGTACCAGACGATTATGAACCCTTAGCGGATACTATCGGAAGGGCGAATATCGCAGCTTTCGATAAGCATAAGGTCAACTATTTCACAAGGGAAGCATTTGACTTCTTTTATCCTGGGTATGGCTCAAGTTATCCAACCGTGATGAATGCCATAGGTATGCTTACAGAACAAGGAGGCATCGGAGCAGGCACCGCGATTAGAACCAATGATGGCAACATCCTTACACTTCGTCAACGTGCATTTGATCACTATACTACTTCGATTGCTACTATAAAGAAAGCGGTCGGTCAGAAAGAACTATTCAATAGATATACTTACGAAACTTCTAAACCTTCGTCCTCGAAGTCTGAAGTAAAATCATATGTACTTTTAGAAGATCACATGTACATAGATGAAGTGATCAACATCCTGCTTCATCATAACATAGAAGTCTATAAAACAACTAAATCTGGTACTATATCTAATGCACATAATTATCGATCAAATCGGACAGGAACCTCTTCGATTCCTGCGGGAAGTTATGTCATACATACTGATCAACCTCGCCATCTTTTGATCAACACGGTCCTGGCTCCAGAGATGACTATCGAAGACTCAGTTATGTACGATATGAGTACATGGTCTGCGCCGCTGGCTTATAATCTTGAGGCATATAGCAGTACAAGTAAGATAAGCCTTAGTTCAGAAAAAGTCACATCAAAACTGCCTACATCTGGGACTTTAAATAACAGTGGTGACATGTATGCATATGTTGTTGATTGGCATCAAAGAGGCGCACCTCAAGCCCTCTCACAACTTTGGATAAAGGGATATCAAGTCAGGTCAGCCGAAGAAGGTTTCTCAGATGGAAGTAAGAGCTATCCAGCGGGTTCTCTAATCGTATTAACCGGAAGAAACTTAGACAAAGCTGATGATATAGCAGATGACATGGCAGCTATAGCAGTACAGACAAAAACAAATATCGATGGCCTATCGACCGGCAGAATGAGTTCAGGAAATGACTTGGCATCACGCAAAAGTCATGTCCTCAAGAAGCCAAGAGTAGCGCTCATGGTGGAGCCACCTTTCAACACTTATACTTGTGGCCAATTGTATTTCCTATTTGATCATGAGGTTGGTCTTCCGATCGATCGTATTAGAACATCCGTGTTGCAACAGACGGCACTGCCTAAACTCGGAAGTAGATATGGGTATGCAGATTTAAATGATTATGACGTGCTGATTCTACCTGGAGGTGGTAGTCGCTTGAAGCAAATATTTGGAAAGAAAGAGCAACAACTTTTAAAAGACTGGGTCCAATCAGGAGGTACGATAGTCGCTACGGAAGGAGCTATAGACTTCTTCACTAAAGGGAATTCTATGATCACGGATGTGCAACTAAGTAAAACTGAAAAGGATAGCAGTGACGCATCAAAATATCTAACCTACGCCAACCGTGGCACGTACAATGGACTGAAAAGAACACCAGGAACAGCGCTTAATGGTCATATCGACATTACCCATCCACTTGCCCATGGCATGAAAGATAAAGTATACAGTCTGACATTTAGAAATAGCGGATTAAAACCCGACTCTAACTTAGAAACAGTAGGTTACTATGATCATAATGCTTCTGATCTAAAGGCATCTGGTTATATCTCACAGTCTAACTTGAATTCTTTAAAGGGAAATGCATTTGCAGCAGTAAAGCCTATGGGTCAAGGAAACATAGTCTACCTAACGGATAATACTCAGTATCGTATGTTCTGGCGTGGTCCATCTCGAATGATGATTAACGCAGTGATGCTCATGCCATCTTATTAAATAGACCCATTCAATAACGGGCTTCAAAATGTTGCCTAATCTAAAAGCTGATTATGATTAACATCGAGCAAGCGACCATAGACAACTTAGACATCTTGACTGAGTTGTTCGACAACTATAGAGTATTCTATAGAGCAGCTTCTGACAGAGCGTCTTCTAAAGCATTTTTATCAGAACGGCTTGATCGTAAAGAGGCTATAATATTCTTAGCAGCCAATGACAAAGGTGAAGCGATGGGCTTCACACTGCTCTACCCTACTTTTTCTTCGGTCAGTCAAGGACGTGTTTTTGTACTTAATGACTTGTTCGTCCAAAGCAATCACAGAAGGAAAGGAGTAGCTGCGGCATTGTTAAATCATGCTGCAAAATATGGAAAAGAGAATGGTGCCATAAGACTTCATCTTGAAACGGAAATCAGTAATGAGCATGCTCAAGCGCTATATGAAAAAGAAGGATGGGTTAAAGAAAGTGATACTCATCACTACAACTACAATTTGTGATATCTATGAGAGGTCGAAGACCTTCATCTGAAGAATAGACCTCATCTGAATTTCTCTTCTACACAGTGTGGTTCAAGACCATGATACAGTTGATCAGGGAAAGTACAAGTGCTATGTAGCCAAATGTCACTCCGAGAGAAGAAGTAATCATGAGAATAGCGAATCCAATAAAAAGAAGATTGGCTGCTAATAAAGTGATACGTGGGAGCTTGCTTTCAGGTCTTTCGTAGAAGTAACCGAAATTCAATAGGCCTAAAAATATTGAGGCTAACCCGACTGCGCTTTTTTCAAGGCTTTCAGGACCAATAGTAAGCGGCCAAGTAAGTCCAGATACAAGGTGAAAAACACCCAGAACGACAAGACAAAGAGATACGATTCTATAAAACATAAAAAAAGGTAGACTCAAATATAACAAATGAGTCTACCTTCTTCTAATTCATTTTGTTGTGACTAAGCGTATACGCTCTCTTTACCTAATTTCTTTACCAAAAGATAGTATACAACCGCTCTGTATTTGTTTTTTACGCTTGACCCTATTTGTTCTACCACTTCCTTAGCGGCTGCATCCAAATCTGGGCTATCGGCTAAGCCTAATTTTTTGATTAAAAAATTAGTTTTCACTCGTTCCATTTCAGACTTATCTGAAGCTGCAACTGTTGAAGAATCCTTGTTATAGATAGATGGACCTAAGCCCTTCGCTACCTTAGTCAATAAATCTTGATCAATAGTAACACCTATCGACGTTAGCTGTTTTGTGTAGTCAGCCATACATTCATCAAACTTGCTCATTTACGTTAGTTTAAAATTATTTAATCAGTGTGAAGCCTAAAGTAGTAAGATGTTAACATATAGCAAAATGTACCATGTTAATAATCTAAAATCCTTCTTTGAATAGCATCAAAAGGAGACATCCTCATAACTATATTTGATAATAATAATCTTCAAAATGAAGCTATATAAGCCTCTGTCGCACTTCGTCTTCTAACATAATTTTGTAGCTTTCCGACACAACAATTATTACTATGTATATCAAAGTTATATTCTTCGTGCTGGTCCTTGTATCATGCACATCTATCAAGCCAACTGCACAAGTAGATATGAACTCCAAAGTAGCTATGGAGGCAGATAAAATAAACGATCAAGTAGTCGCGTGGAGAAGACATTTTCATGAAAATCCTGAATTGTCAAATAGAGAGTTCAAGACTGCAGAAAGGATCGCACTAGAACTCAGAAATATGGGACTCCCAGTAGATGAAGGAATCGCTCATACTGGTGTTGTTGCAGTATTAGACACAGGCAAGCCAGGACCAACTATAGCACTAAGAGCAGATATAGACGGTCTTCCAGTGAAAGAAAGAACACCTATACCGTTTGCATCTAAAGTGACATCTACCTATCTCGGCGAAGATGTCGGCGTGATGCATGCATGTGGTCATGATACGCACATAGCGATGCTACTTGGTACGGCAAGAATCTTAGTAGATATGAAATCACAGCTTAAAGGCAAAGTGGTATTTGTATTTCAACCAGCAGAAGAAGGCGCACCAGCGGGTGAAGAAGGAGGAGCTGCTCTGATGGTTAAAGAAGGTATCATTGAAAAGTATGGTATCGAGGTATTCTTTGGGCAGCACATATCATCAGGATCAGCGGCTGGAACGATCACTTACAAATTAGGTGGTATCATGGCAGCAGCTGATAGCTTTACGATACTTGTAAAGGGTAAGCAGACACATGGATCGAGACCATGGGCAGGTGTAGATCCCGTGACGGCTGCCGCTCAGATCATACAAGGACTTAACAACATCGTATCCAGACAAACTGACCTCACTAATGAAGCAGCAGTGATCAGTGTCGGTAAAATCAAAGGAGGCTTTAGAAACAACATCATCCCAGAAGAAGTAGAACTAATAGGAACGATTAGAACTTTGGACACAGACATGCAGAAGATCATCCATGAGAAAATCAAAAAGACTGCTGTAGCAATAGCTGAAAGCTCAGGAGCAGAAGCTGAAGTAACGATTAACATCGGCTATCCGGTCACTTTTAATAATATCGATCTCACTCGTAAGATGGTACCGACTCTTATGAAAGCTGCTGGTGAAGACAATGTCAAAATCATCCCTGCAGTCACCGGAGCAGAGGACTTTTCCTTCTTTGCAGAGAAAGTACCAGGGTTATACTTCTTCACAGGCGGCATGGATCCAACCGGGGAAAAGCCTGCATATCCGCATCATACACCAGACTTTTACATAGATGAGTCAGGCATGAAGACAGGTGTAAAAGCGATGACT